>NZ_CAJPGH010000021.1:0-152303 GCF_905339605.1 Burkholderia sp. BCC1972
GCGAGCAAGTCCTGTGTGGTCAAAATCCTGTCTCCTCCTGCGTCCCGACCGTCAACCGGTCAGAACTGGTCTTCCGTCAACGCGAGCACGCTCTCGTTGCCCTTCGCGCCGACGATCGACGCTTCGAGCGCACCGGCCTGCACGAGAATGTGCTCCGCATAGCATTGCGCGATCGCGATCTTCGCGTCGAAGAACGCCGGGTCGCTCGCGCGGTTCGCCTGCGCGGCCACCAGCGCGCGCGCCATCTGCCACCCGCACAGCACCACGCCCGCCAGCTTCAGGTACGGCACGCTGCCCGCGAACACCGCGTTCGAGTCCTGCTTCACGTTCGCCACCACGTAATCCACCACCGATGCCAGCGCGCGGGCGCCCTTCTCCAGCTGCGCCTTCATCGATGCGGCCGCCGCGCCGTCCAGCTTGCCCAGCGCCGCGACCGTGTCGCCGATTTCCGCGAGCAGCGCCTTCGCCACCGCGCCGCCGTCACGCATCGTCTTGCGCCCGACCAGGTCGTTCGCCTGGATCGCCGTCGTCCCTTCGTAGATCGCCAGGATCCGTGCGTCGCGGTAGTACTGCGCCGCGCCCGTTTCCTCGATGAAGCCCATCCCGCCATGCACCTGCACGCCCAGGCTCGCCACGTCGTTCACCATCTCCGTGCTCCAGCCCTTCACCACCGGCACCAGATATTCGTAGATTGCCTGATGACGGCTGCGTGTCGCCTCGTCCGAATGGCGGTGGGCAATGTCGCTGTGCGCCGCTGCCACGTATGCCAGCGCCCGCGCGCCTTCGGTCAGTGCACGCATCGTGCCGAGCATGCGGCGCACGTCCGGGTGATGGATGATCGTCACCGACTGCTTGGCCGACCCGTCCACCGGGCGGCTCTGCACGCGTTCCTTCGCGAATGCCGCGGCCTTCTGGTACGCACGGTCGGCCACGCCGATCCCCTGCATCCCGACGCCGAAGCGCGCCGCGTTCATCATGATGAACATGTATTCGAGGCCGCGGTTTTCTTCGCCGACCAGGTAGCCGATCGCACCGCCGTGGTCGCCGTACTGCAACACCGCCGTCGGGCTCGCCTTGATCCCCAGCTTGTGCTCGATCGACACGCAGTGCACGTCGTTGCGCGCACCCAGCGAGCCGTCTTCGTTGACCATGAACTTCGGCACGATGAACAGCGAGATGCCCTTCACGCCTTCCGGCGCGTTCGGCGTGCGCGCCAGCACCAGGTGGACGATGTTGTCCGCCATGTCGTGCTCGCCCCACGTGATGAAGATCTTCGTGCCGAACACCTTGTAGGTGCCGTCGCCCTGCGGCTCGGCGCGCGAGCGCACCAGCGCGAGATCGGAGCCCGCCTGCGGCTCGGTCAGGTTCATCGTGCCCGTCCATTCGCCCGAGATCAGCTTCGGCACATAGCGCTGCTTCTGCTCGTCGGTGCCGGCCGTCAGCAGCGCCTCGATCGCGCCGTCGGTGAGCAGCGGACACAGCGCGAACGACAGGTTCGATGCGTTCAGCATCTCGATGCACGGCGTCGCGATCAGCTTCGGCAGCCCCTGGCCGTCGTACTCGGCCGGATGCTGCAGCCCCTGCCAGCCGCCTTCGACGAACTGGCGGAATGCTTCCGCGAAGCCCGGCGTCGCGGTCACGACACCGTCCTTCCAGCTGCTCGGGTTGCGGTCGCCTTCGACGTTCAGCGGCGCCAGCACCTCGCCGCAGAACTTCGCGGACTCGTCGAGCACGGCCTGCGCCGTGTCGTAACCGGCATCCTCGAAACCGGGCAACTGCGCGACGGCGTCGATGCCCGCGAGTTCCTTCAGCACGAACAGCATGTCCTTGACAGGGGCGTTATAGCTCATGGTCGATGTTCCAATCAGGCGGTGAAAGAGGTGCGCCACGGGCTCGATGCGGCAAAACCGGCCAGGCCCGGGGCGACGTGATGACCCATCGTACTGCCGCGGTCACGGATTCCTATTGTCATATCCGGCCCACATGGTGACAAAATCGGCCACGGGATGGGGGCGCGTTGCCGGGAACGGCCGGCTGGACAGGGGTTTGACCGGAACACGTTTCCGGAATTCGGCCAGCAAAAGGTGTGCCGCGAAATGGGGCCACTTCATGGGCTTTCCTCCGGGCGCGGGCACTTGCAGCAGCGCTGTGTACGGCACTTCTTCTGCATCCAGTCCCGCAAGCACGTGTTTGCCTTGCCGCAAAATGTGGGGCCGCGATTCGATACCCGATTCGATTATGCGCGCAGTGCGGACAACCTCCTGACGGGCGGCGTGTTGCTGCCGGCGTGTGAAACAGCGCGTAGCTTTCGCTGAGACATACGTCAAAAGGGAGCCGACTATGGGATCCAGCGAGGGAAGCCGGTTATGGGAACCGTCCTCGAACCGCGGCTGCCCCTGTGCATCAGACCTGCCGCCTGTAAGTCCCCGGCGTACTCCCCGTCCAGTGCCGGAACGCGCGATGGAACGCGCTCGGATCGTCAAAGCCGATGTCGGCGCCGATCGCCGCGATCGTGTCGGGCGTGTCGGTCAGCCGCTGGATCGCGATGTCGCGCCGCAGCTCGTCCTTCAGCACCTGGAACGTCGTCCCTTCGGCGGCCAGGTGCCGGCTCAGCGTGCGTACCGAACAATGCAGGTGCTCGGCCGCCTGGTCGATCGCGGGCAGGTCGGGCAGCGCCGCCGACAGGTACTGCCGCACGCGATGGCACACGAGCTGTTCGCTGAACGATTCGAAGATCCAGTCGCCGGGGGCACGCGCGAGAAACTTGCGCAGGTTGCGCTTGCTCTGCCGGATCGGCGCGTCGAGGTAGTCGGCGCTGAAACGCATCAGCGTACGCTCGCAGTCGAATTTCACGGAGCCGGTGAAGAAATACAGATGCTCGACCGCATGGCGCGGCCGCGGACACGCGAACTCGATCTGCAGCAGCGGGATCTTCTGCCCGATCAGCCAGGAACACACGCCGTGCACGAGCTTGAGCATCAGCTCCTGGCCGAGCGCGCCGATCGGGCCGATCGCGTCGTTCGGGCGCAGCAGCACCTGCGCGACGAGACCGTCGCGCTTCGATTCGACGAAGAAGTCGTCGAGCAGGATATGGAAGAATTGCCCGAAACGATGCAGCGTCGTTTCGAGGTTGCGCGCATCGAGCAGGCTGAGGCACAGGTACTTCAGCGTGCCGCCGCGCAGCGGGCGCGAGAAGATGCCGGGCATCTCGTCGTCGAGGTCGATCGCGAGCGTGCGGTACAGCGTCGAGAACTGCTCTTCCGTCACGCGCGCATGCGGCTCGCCGAGCAGCTCGACCGGGATGCCGGCACCGCGCAGATAGCGTTCGACCACGTCGCGCTGCACGCCCGCGCTCGCGAGGAAGCCGTTGACGAGCGAGATCGGCACGGTCGCGCTCGGTGACGGCAGCGCCTGCCCTGCCCGGGCGGAAAGTGAGTCTGAACCGGTCATCGCGTCCCCGTCGGTCGAACCGCTCGCATTGTACTTGAGCAGCCCGCGCGGGGCTTTCGGGGCCTTCACGGTCTTCGGCACGCCGGGCCGCGCCGCGGCGGCCGCGCGGCGCGGCGCGTGGTCGCCATCAGTCGGTGCGGCTCAGTTCCCGCCGCAGGATCTTGCCGACCGTCGACTTCGGCAGCCGGTCGACGAAGCGGACGATCTTCGGCACCTTGTATGCCGCGAGGCTCGCGCGGCAATGCTCGACGAGTTGCGCCTCGTTCACGTCGGCATCGGCCGCGAGCACCACGAACAGCTTGACGGCCTCGCCCGTGCGCTCGTCCGGCACGCCGATGCACGCGCATTCGGCGACGCCCGGCAGCGCGGTCGCGACGGCTTCCACCTCGTTCGGGTACACGTTGAAGCCCGACACGATGATCATGTCCTTCTTGCGGTCGACGATCCGCAGGAACCCCGCCTCGTCGAACACGCCGACGTCGCCGGTGCGGAAATAGCCGTCCGCCGTGAATGCGGCCGCGTTCGCGTCCGGCTTCTGCCAGTAGCCGCCCATCACCTGCGGCCCCTTCACGCAGATCTCGCCCGCTTCGCCGATCGCCACCTCGCGATCCTGCTCGTCGAGCAGCTTCACGTCGGTCGACGGCAGCGGCAGGCCCGTGGTGCCCGTGAACCTGTCGATCGACTGAGGGTTGAACGACACGACCGGCGACGTTTCCGACAGCCCGTAGCCCTCGCGGATGAAATTGCCCGTCACGGCCTTCCAGCGCGACGAGATCACGTCGATCACCGCCGCACCGCCGCCGGCCGACAGCTTCAGCCGCGACCAGTCGACTTCCTTCAGGCGCGGATGGCCGGCGAGCCCCGCGTACAGCGTGTTCACGCCGACGAACACCGTCGGCCGCGCGGCCTTCAGCACGTCGATGAACCCGTCCATGTCGCGCGGGTTCGCGACGAGCCAGTTCTGCGCGCCGATCGCGAAATAGGACAGGAAGTTCACCGTCAGCGCGAAGATGTGATACAGCGGGATCGCCGTGACGACGACCTCCTCGCCCGGCTCGCGCGCCGCCGCCACGATCGCAGCGAACTGTTCGATGTTCGCGACGAGGTTGCGGTGCGACAGCGCCGCGCCCTTCGACAGGCCGGTCGTGCCGCCTGTGTATTGCAGCAGCAGCAGGTCCGCGCCGCTCAGCGCGACCGGCTCGCACGCGAGCGATTCGCCGGCGGCGATGGCTTGCGCGAGCGCGGTCGAACCGGGCGGCAGTGCGTCGCATGTGCCGGCCGGCGCATCGACGACGCCGAGATCGCCGCGCCCCACGCTCAGCACGGTGCGCACGCGCGTGCTGCCGACCACGTCGGCGAACGTGCCCATCGAACCGCCGCAGACGACGGCCACCTCGACACCCGCGTCGTTGAGCTGATGCTCGAGCTCGCGCGCGGTGTAGTGCGGGTTCACGTTGACCTGGATGGCGCCGATCTTCGCGACGGCGACGAACACGACCGGAAACGCGAGCACGTTGGGCAGCATCACGGCCACGCGATCGCCCTTGCGCACGCCGACGACCTGCTGCAGATACGCGGCCAGCGCGGTCGACTGGCGGTCGACGTCGGCATAGGTGAGCGTGCGGCCGTACGCATGGAACGCCGGACGATCGGCGAAGCGGCGCATCGCGTCGTGCAGCAGCGCGCTGACGGAAGGATGGCGATCGGCATCGATCTCGGCGGGAATCGAGCCGTACGACCCGGTCCAGTGTCTTTTCGTCATGTCTCGCTCCTAGGCTCGGGGGACGGTGCGCTCGCAGCGCGTCGTTCGCACGGCGGCCTGCACGCCGGAAGGACGCGGGCCGTCGCCTGATCGTCGACTATCGCCCGCGCGACGCGCTTTGCAAATGATCCGGGCGGCCGAAAAGATGATCGAAACGGACATGCGGGTCGTTCGCGCGCTTTACCGCGCAGCGCGCAACGCCCTGCCGCGTATCGCGGCCACGCTGGCCTTTCTGAACGAAGTCGCGTAGCCTCCGTCGAGATTCTTCACTGCGAAAGCGCATCACCTCGATCCTCTTGCTCCATGTTGACGCTATATAAATACGCGCTTGGTCCGATCCTGCTGGCTCAGGCGAACTAGTTGCGCAGAACCGCGCTGCGCCTGCCCGAGGCCAATGGTCCCCGCGAGGGGGCCGAGGGCGAGGATGACGGCTCGACGGCGCCCTTGCGTATTCTGGTGGTCGGCGATTCGTCGGCGGCGGGCGTGGGCGTGGACGAGCAGGAACGTGCACTGGCGCAGCCGGTTGCGCGGCTCCTGGCACAAGCCACGGGCCGGCGGGTCGAATGGCAGCTGATCGCGAAATCCGGCATCAATACGGATGAGGCGTTGAAACTGTTGATGAGCAGCAAGATCGGGCCGGCCGATTATCTCGTCACGGCGCTCGGCACGAACGACGTCACGTCACAGCGCAAGCCGCGGCAATTCGTCCGCGACTATGTCGCGCTCGCGGATCATCTCGAACGGCACACCGGCGCCGCCGGCATCGTCGTGACAGGGTTGCCGCCGTTGCGCATCCTGCCGGCCGCACCGCATCCGCTGCGGTGGTACCTCGGCCGCTACGCCGTTCGACTCGATCGGGCCTTGCAGCGCTGGGCCGGCCTCCATCCCGCGCGACGCTACGTGTCGCTCGAGTGGGCCGCGAATCCCGCCGAGATGGCAATCGATCGGTACCATCCCGGGCCGAGTCAATATCGTCGATGGGCCGAACTCGTCACCGAGAAAATCCTGACGTTGCTCAGCGAGACGAAAGCGCCTTTACACGCGGGAAAATAGTCGACATCGGGCAGTACGGATCGCCGGAGGGCGATTCCGGGTGGCCTGCAGGCGTCCGAAGATCGGCTGCGGCGATTCGCCCGATCGACATGGCACCAGCGCAGAAGCAGCTCATTCAGCCATGGTGCCCGATTGTGTTGCCGCCGCCAGCTGTACGGACAACTGCCGGCGGCGGTCGCACTCAGGGTGAACCCTGTGGCAACCCGGCGCATTCGGAGGCAGAATCGCGTACCCGGAACCGGTATCAAATCGGACTCAAGACTCAGGACTCAGGACCCGCTCATGCTGCGCGATGCGCTGTCGAAACCGGCGGATTCACGGCGCTCCGGCGATCGGTCGCCCGACGTCGCGCTGCCCGCCATGCTGCGCGAGAAGTGCTTCTCGCCGGCCAAGCTCGCGGTCCTGCTGCAGGTCGCGTCGGACCTGGGGCTCGACACCGGCGCAGTGCTGGCGGGCACCGATCTCGATCCCGCCGCGGTCGCCGATCCGTTCACGGTGACCTCCTCGCAGCAATTCCTGACCGCCGCGGGCAACGCGATCCGCGCATACGGCAACCCGGACCTCGGCGTGCGCGTCGGGCGCCGGCTGCACGCGTCGAGCTACGGGATGTACGGCTATGCGATGCTGTGCTCGGAATCGATGGGCCACGCGTTCGACTCGGCGGTCAAGTATCACCAGCTCGCGAACCGCATGCTCGAGATCCGCTGGGTCGTGCAGGACGACACGGTGTCGTGGCTGTTTCCCGATCGGGAAAGCCTGCCGCTGCCCTGCCTCGACGAGCCGCTGTACCGCTTCCTGATCGACATGCAGTTCGCGCTGCACGTGACGATCATCAAGGACGTGATGGGCGCGTGGTGCGTGCCGGCGCGTGCGCAGTTCACGCAGCCGGAGCCGCCGCACGCGGCCATGCTGTCCGACGCGCTCGAATGCCCGCTCGCGTTCGGGCAGCCGGGCAACGTGCTCGGCTATCCGGCCGCGTGGCTCACGCGCGCGCCGCAGCTCGCGAACCCGATCACCGCCGCGCAGGTGTCGTCACACTGCGCGCGGCTGCTCGAGGAATTGCGCAGCCAGGCCGGCGTCACGCGGCGCGTGTACCAGGAACTCACGCGCACGCCCGGGCAGTTTCCGGACATCGACGCGATCGCGGACAGCCTGTGCATCACGTCGCGTACATTGCGCCGCAAGCTCGAAGCCGAAGGCACGTCGTACAGCGAACTGCTGACGAGCGTGCGCAAGGCGCTGGCGATCGACTACCTCAGCACGACCACGCTCAGCACCGAGGACATCGCACTGACGCTCGGCTTCAGCGATGCGGTCGGCTTCCGCCACGCATTCAAGCGCTGGACCGGCACGACGCCGAGCGAGGTGCGGCGCAAGCGCGGCGGGTAAGCGCGGCAGATGCCGACGGCGACGGTCAACATGCGTCGCCGGCCGCCGGCGACGCGACCGCCAGCGCAAACTCGAACACCGCGCCGCGCCCGGCCCGGTCGACGAGCCGGATGTCGCTGCCGTTGAGCACGAGCATCCGGTGCACGATCAGCAGGCCGAGCCCGCCGCTCGTCACCGTGCCGCCGCTCATCGGCCGCTGCGGTCGCTGGAACAGCCCTTCGCGCCGCGCAGCCGGGATCCCTTCGCCGGTATCCGCCACCGTCACGACCACGCGGTCGCCCTGCGGCTCCAGCGCGACCTCGACCTCGCCGTGCGGCGGCGTGTGCCGCAGCGCATTGTCGAGCAGGTTGGTCAGCACGCGCTCGATCATCCCGAGATCGGCGGATACGACCGGCACGCGCGGCGGAATTCGCGCATGCAGCGCGACGCCGCGCGACTGCGCGGTCAGCTCGAACTTCTGGAACACGTCCTGCACGAGATCGACGAGCGAGAACGGCTCGCGCTCGGCCTGCACGCTGCCCGATTCGAGCCGTGCGAGCTCGAACAGCGCCTGCGCGAGCCGGCCGACCTTCGCGCTCTGCGCGAGCGCGATCGACAGGTAGCGCCGCCGCTCGGGTTCGGCGAGCGCATCGGCCTTCAACGACAGCGTTTCCAGATAGCCGTGCAGCGACGTCAGCGGCGTGCGCAGGTCGTGCGAGATGTTCGTGATCAGTTCGCGCCGCTGCTGGTCCTGGCGCGTCAGCGCGCGCCACTGGTCGCCGATCCGGTCGGCCATCTGCGCGAACGCGGATTCGAGCACCACGATGTCGTCGCCGCGCCGGCCCAGCGAGCGCGGCACCGGCGGCTGCGTATCGGGCGCACCGTTTGCGTCGAAGTCGCGCATCGCATCGGTCAGCCGGCGCAGCGGGCGCGTGATGAAGCTGAACGCGGTCAGGCCCGCGAGCAGGCCGAGCAGCGCGACGACCGCCATCGACCACAGCGTCGTGCGCAGCACGTTGCCGGCATCGACGCGCGCGGCGAGCCGGTCGTGGGCCTCGCCGAGCAGCACCACGTAGATGTAGCCCGACGGCGGCTGCCCCGCGCGCTGCAGCGGCGCGGCGCTGAACACCTTGCGCGCGTCCGGGCTGCGCGGGTCGTCGCCGAGGATCGGCAGCGGCTGGCCCGCGATGAATTGCTGCACGGGCGCGAGATCGATGCGGTCGCGCTTCACGTGGCCGGGCGGCGCATCGTCGCCCTTGATGCGCCCGGCGTTGTCGAGCAGGTACACCTCGACGCTCGGGTTCACGCCCATCAACTGGCTGAACAGCGTGCGCACGGCGTCCGGGCGCAGCCCGTTCGCGTCCATCAGCGGCGCGCTGTTGGCGATGTTGGCGGCCAGGTCGCGCGACAACGCCTGCACGACCTCCTTTTCCCGCATGTCGTTCGCGCGGATCTGCAGCCACGCGGACGCGCCCGAGCACGCGAGCAGCAGGATCGAGAACACGAGCGACAGCCGCTGGGTGAGCGTGAGCTTCATCATGCGTCCCGCTGGCCCGGCGCGGCGAGCTTGTAGCCGCGTCCCCACACGGTGAGGATCCGCACGGGCTCGGCCGGATCGACCTCGATCTTCGCGCGCAGCCGGTTGATGTGGGTGTTGACCGTGTGCTCGTAGCCTTCGTGCTGGTAGCCCCACACTGCATTGAGCAGGTCCATCCGCGAGAACACCTTGCCCGGGTGCCGCGCGAAGAAATACAGCAGGTCGAATTCGCGCGGCGTGAGGTCGATGCGCGCGCCGTCGACGCTCGCCTCGCGCGCGATCGGGTCGATCGCGAGCCCCTCGACGTCGAGCGTGCCCGCGTCGATGCGCGAATCGCGCGCAAGCGCGTCGACGCGCCGCAGCAGCGCCTTCACGCGCGCGACGAGTTCGAGCACCGAGAACGGCTTCGCCAGGTAGTCGTCGGCGCCGAGCTCGAGACCGAGGATCCGGTGCACCTCGCTCGACCGCGCGCTCGTGATGATGATCGGCGTGTAGCGCGTCATCGCGCGGGCGCGCCGGCAGATTTCGAGGCCGTCGACGCCCGGCAGCATCAGGTCGAGGATCAGCGCATCCCAACCGCCCTGCTCGAGCAGGCGCAGCCCTTCTGCGCCGTCGGCGCTGTGCACGACTTCGTAACGCTCGTCGCGCAGGTGCAGGCTCAGCACGTCGGCGATGTCGGCGTCGTCCTCGACGATCAGGATGCGTTTCGGTTGGTCCATGGCGGTGGGCGGCGGCACGTCGAACTCGGGTTCGATAACGGTTGTCGGCGGGCGGTCGATGGCCCGGGTCGAGTCGCGGCGGAAAGCCGCGCTGTCGCCATTGTGCAAAATTTTGCGGCGGGAAGTGATCACATTTCGTTTAAATGTGGACCGTGCCCGCACCGTGAGCCAATGCCCGCAAGGCCTCGCGCTCCGGCCCTTCGAACTCGATGCCTCGCGTTCCCACGCGAACACGCAATGGTCGTCAAACAGCGGACGCGAAACGCTGCGTGCCGCCTCGCCGCCGCCCAGGCGCGACCGCACCGGTCATGCGCCGCTCGCCCCCGCCCGAGGAGCCGCGACAAACCTACTGCTCGCGTCGGGTACTCAGGATGTCGCGCGGAATCGACGCGATCAGCACGCAACTGACCAGCAGGCAGGCGCCCAGCGCGTAAGTGCCGTTGTTGATGTTGCCGGTCATTTCCTTCGCGATGCCGGTGATCATCGAGCCCGTGAAGCCCGACAGGTTGCCCACCGAGTTGATCAGCGCGATGCCGGCGGCCGCGGCCGTGCCGGACAGGATCTGCCCCGGAAAGGTCCAGTAGATCGGCATCAGCGCGAGGATGCCGCACGTCGCGATGGTCAGGAACAGGATCGACAGCGCCACGTTCTGCGCACAGGCCGCGCTCGCGATCAGGCAGACGCCGCCGATCAGCGCGGGAATCGCCGCGTGCAGGCGGCGTTCGCCGGTCCTGCGCGAGTGCGATGCGTTCCACACCATCGCGAAGATGGCGGTCAGGTACGGAATGGCCGTCAGCAAACCGATATGCACCGGGCTTTGCACGCCCGACGCGCGAATGATCGACGGCAGCCAGAAGGCCAGCCCGTAGAAGCCGGTATTGAACGTGAGCAGGATGAAGGTGAGCAGCCAGACGCGCGGGCTGCGCAACGCGGCGCCGATGCTGTGCGACTTGTGCGCGGCCTCGGATTCGAGGTTGCGCGACAGCACCGCCTTTTCGTCGGCGGACAGCCATTTCGCCGACTGCGGGCCGTCGCCGAGGCAGGCCAGCACGATGAATGCGACCACGATCGACGGCAGCCCTTCGAGCAGCAGCATCCATTGCCAGCCGCTCATGCCCGACAAGCCGTGCGTCTGCTGCATCAGCCAGCCGGACACCACGCTACCCAGCGTCAGGCTCAGCGGAATCGCCACCAGGAAGCCCGACATCGCCACGCTCTGGCGGCGCGCCGGGAACCAGTAGTTCATGTACAGGATGACGCCCGGAAAAAAGCCCGCTTCGCACAGGCCCAGCAGGAAGCGCAGCGTGTAGAACATGGTGGTCGTCTGCACGTGGAAGAACTGCGCGAGCGGCACGATGAACGCCATCGACGACGACACGATGCCCCACGTGATCATGATCCGCGCGATCCAGAAGCGGGCGCCGTAGCGGTGCAGCAACAGGTTGCTGGGCATCTCGAACAGGAAATAGCCCCAGAAGAAAATGCTGGCGCCGAGCGCATACACACCGTCGCTCAGATGCAGGTCGTCGAGCATCTGCAGCTTCGCGAAGCCGACGTTGACGCGATCCAGGTAGGCCACGACGTAGCACAGCAGCAGCAATGGCAGGATGCGCCGCATGACCTTGCGATAGAGGGCGTCTTCGGACGAGTCGGCCGCGGCAGGTGCGGCCGCGGCCTGTGTAATGGATGGCATCGGTCTGTCTCCTGATTGTGTAGGTCTTCTTCGTACCGGCGAGTCCGTTGATGCATCGATGTTACCGATAACATTTCGTGACAAAAAAAAGCCGACGAGGCGACGGGAGCGATCGGCACGCTGATACCGGTAACAAATTCGAAGGTAGCATGCAGCGACAGCCGCGTACAAGTCCCGCCCGACGAGTGGTTTCCCTAGTGCGGCCGTCGCTGCGACGGGCGCGTGTCAACCGGCCTGCACGGTATGCCGCACCGGTATGATGTAGCCTTTCCAGCTTTCTCCCGATCGCCCTTCCGATGCCCAGTCCCACCGCCGTCCGGCCTGCCGGGCCGCCCCGCATGTCCGATGTAGCGCGCCTTGCCGGCGTATCGAAGATGACGGTGTCGCGCGTGCTCGCCGGCCACAGCGTGGCCGCGGAGACGCGCGCACGGGTCTGCGAGGCCATCGACCGGCTCGGCTACGTGGCCGACGCCGCAGCCGGTGCGCTGTCGTCGGGGCGGTCGGAATTCGTCGCGGTGCTGGTGCCGTCGCTGTCGAGCTCCAACTTCTCCGACACCGTGCGCGGCCTGACCGATGCGCTCGAACCGCACGGCCTCCAGCTGCTGCTCGGCGACACCGACTACGACCTGGAACGTGAAGAACGGCTGGTACGCTCGATGCTGCGGCACCAGCCGCGCTGCATCGCGCTGACGGGTGCGCAACACACCGATGCGACGCGCAAGGTGCTCGAGCGCTCGGCGATTCCCGTGGTCGAGATGTGGGACCTGCCCACGCGTCCCATCGACACCGCCGTCGGCTTCTCGAACGTGCGCGCCGCCCGCGCGATGGTGCGCCACCTGGCCGAGCGCGGTTACCGGCGCATCGGCTTTCTCGTCGGCGCCAGCGAACTGGATCGCCGCGGCCTGGACCGGCTCAAGGGATACCAGGCGGAAATCAAGGCGCTGGGGCTGGGCGAACCGCGCGTCGTGCGGCTGGGCGAATCGCCGATCACGATGAGCCACGGCGGCCCTGCGATGGCCGCCCTGCTGGAAAAATGGCCGGACACCGATGCGGTAATGTGCGTGAGCGACATGTCGGCATTCGGCGCGATCATGGAATGTCACCGGCGCGGGCTCGCCGTGCCAGCCGACATCGCCGTGGCCGGCTTCGGCAACTTCGAAGTGGCGACATGCTGCCACCCGACCATCACGACCGTGTCGGTCGACGCGTACGGGATCGGGCTACGCACGGGCGAAGCGTTGCTGGCGGCGCTGCAGGCGCGTGACAGCGGCGCGCCGGCCGAGTCGCACAGCATCCGTATCGACTACACGATCATCGCGCGGGAAAGCGCCTGACGGGGCGACGGCCGCGCACGTCCCCAGGCGCGACGTGTGCGGCTTCGCATCGCCCCCGCGCCCTCACCTTCGCCACGCGCGCACGAAATCCCTTCCGCAACGCAAAAACCCCGTGCTAACATCCAATCGATGTTACCGGTAACTATCCGGCACGCACAAGATCACAAAGGCCCCTTCGGAGACAGCCCGCCATGTCACAGACCCCTCGCCGTCTGCGCAGCCAGGAATGGTTCGACGATCCCGCGCACGCAGACATGACCGCGCTCTATGTCGAGCGCTTCATGAACTACGGGCTGACGCGCGAGGAACTGCAGTCGGGCCGCCCCGTCATCGGTATCGCGCAAACGGGCAGCGACCTCGCGCCGTGCAACCGCCATCACATCGAACTGGCGGAACGCACCAAGGCGGGCATTCGCGACGCGGGCGGCATTCCGATGGAGTTCCCCGTGCATCCGCTGGCCGAGCAAAGCCGCCGGCCCACGGCTGCGCTCGACCGCAACCTGGCCTATCTCGGTCTGGTGGAAGTGCTGCACGGCTTTCCGCTCGACGGCGTGGTGCTGACGACCGGCTGCGACAAGACCACGCCGGCCTGCCTGATGGCGGCCGCGACCGTCGACCTGCCCGCCATCGTGCTGTCGGGCGGGCCGATGCTCGACGGCTGGCACGAAGGCAAGCGGGTCGGCTCGGGCACCGTGATCTGGCATGCCCGCAACCTGCTCGCGGCCGGCGAGATCGACTACGAAGGCTTCATGAAGCTGACCACGGCTTCGTCGCCGTCGATCGGCCATTGCAATACGATGGGCACCGCGCTGTCGATGAACAGTCTGGCGGAAGCGCTGGGCATGTCGCTGCCGGGATGCGCGAGCATTCCCGCGGCCTATCGCGAGCGCGGCCAGATGGCTTACGCGACCGGCAAGCGCGCGGTCGAGCTCGTTCGCGAAGACGTGCGCCCGTCGAGGATCATGACGCGCGCGGCGTTCGAGAATGCGATCGTCGTGGCCTCCGCGCTCGGCGCGTCGACCAACTGCCCGCCGCACCTGATCGCGATTGCGCGCCACATGGGCGTCGAACTGAGCCTGGACGACTGGCAGCGCTTCGGTGAAGCCGTGCCGCTACTCGTCAACTGCATGCCGGCCGGCGAATACCTCGGGGAGAGCTTCCACCGCGCCGGCGGCGTGCCCGCCGTGCTGCGCCAGCTCGATGCGGCCGGCCTGCTGCAGCGCGACTGCCCGACCGTGTCGGGCCGCGCGATCGGCGAGATCGCCGACACCGCGCAGGACGCCGACCGCGACGTGATCCGTACGCCCGACGCGCCGCTCAAGCACGGCGCCGGCTTCGTGGTGCTGTCGGGCAACTTCTTCGACAGCGCCATCATGAAGATGTCGGTGGTGGGCGACGCGTTCCGCCGCACCTACCTGGCCGAGCCGGGCGCGGAGAATACGTTCGAGGCGCGCGCGATCGTGTTCGACGGCCCCGAGGACTACCACGCCCGCATCAACGATCCCGCGCTGAACATCGACGAACGCTGCATCCTGGTGATCCGAGGCTGCGGCACGGTCGGCTATCCGGGCAGCTCGGAAGTCGTCAACATGGCGCCGCCCGCCGAACTGGTGAAGCGCGGCGTGACATCGCTGCCCTGCCTGGGCGACGGCCGCCAGAGCGGTACGTCGGCGAGCCCGTCGATCCTGAACGTGTCGCCTGAGGCGGCGGTCGGCGGCGGCCTGGCGCTGCTGCGCACGAACGACCGCATTCGCGTGGACCTGAATCGCCGCAGCGTCGACGTGCTCGTCGACGAAGACGAACTCGCGCGCCGCCGCGAGACCGCAAGCTTCACCGTGCCGCAGGCGCAAACGCCCTGGCAGGAGCTGTATCGCCGGTTCGTGGGCCAGTTGTCCACCGGCGGCTGCCTCGAACCGGCCACGCTGTACCTGAAGGTCATCGAGCAGCGCGGCAACCCGCGCCATTCGCACTGATCCCACCGTCCACGACTCCTGCCGAGCTGACCATGCGTACTCCTTCCGTTTCCGATTGCCTGCCGCACGACCTCGCACACGCACTGCTGATCGGCCGCGTCTGGCGGCATGACGGTGCCCACGCGGGCCCGAGCGTCGTCGCCGTGCGCGGCGGCGAAGTGTTCGACATCACGCGCACCGTGCCGACCACCGCCGACCTGTTCGACCGCCCCGATGCAGTCGCGCTCGCGCGCACCGCGTCCGGCGAATCGCTCGGCCGCATCGAGCCGTTGTTGCAGGCGACGCTGGACGGCACGCCCGGCGCCACGCGCCTGCTCGCGCCGTGCGACGTGCAGGCAATCAAGGCGTGCGGCGTCACGTTTGCGGTCAGCCTCATCGAGCGCGTGATCGAGGAACAGGCCGGCGGCGATCCGGCCAGGGCGATGGAGGTACGCGACACCATCGCCGCGACCATCGGCACCGATCTGTCGAAGATCGTGCCGGGCTCGGAAGCCGCGATGCGCCTGAAGGCGGAACTCGAGCGCCGCGGCGCGTGGTCTCAGTACATGGAAGTCGGCATCGGCCCGGATGCCGAGGTGTTCTCCAAGGCGCAGCCGATGTCCGCGGTCGGCTTCGGCGCGGACGTCGGCCTGCTGCCCGTGTCGGTGTGGAACAACCCGGAACCGGAGATCGTGCTCGCGGTCGCCAGCGACGGCAGGCCGGTGGGCGCGACGCTCGGCAACGACGTGAACCTGCGCGACATCGAAGGCCGCTCGGCGCTGCTGCTCGGCAAATGCAAGGACAACAACGGCTCCTGCGCGATCGGCCCGTTCGTGCGGCTGTTCGACGACGGCTTCACGCTGGACAGCGTACGGCAGGCCAGCGTGTCGCTGCGCGTCGAAGGCGCGGACGACGGCTTCGTCCTCGACGGCATCAGCCACATGCGCGAGATCAGCCGCGACCCGGCCGACCTCGTCGCGCAGACCTGCGGCGCGCATCACCAGTATCCGGACGGCTTCATGCTGTTCCTCGGCACGATGTTCTCGCCGATCCAGGATCGCGACGCGCCCGGCGGCGGATTCACGCATCACCTGGGCGACCGCGTCACGATCTCCACGCCCGCGCTCGGCGCACTCGTCAACACCGTGCGGCTGTGCACGGAGATCGCGCCGTGGACCTTCGGCGTGCGCGCGCTGTATGCGAACCTGGCCGCGCGCGGGCTGCTTGCCGAATGAAAACGGGAGACGCGACGCCATGCAGCCCTTCGCGAACGACATCGACCAAGCGTAGGCGGAGCGGTATGAAACGGGCGTTCGCGCCGGCACGCACGTAGCCGGCCGCCACCTCCCGCCCCGCACGATCGCCGAGCCGGCACGGCCGCGTCGAGCGGCGCCGCCGGTTGCTCCCTCGGGCCCGAAGGTCGTTCCGGCGACGCTCCACGTGTTCGACGGACGCGATTCGCCCCACCGGCGCCTCGTCGGCTGCGACAATACGGCGGCTGAGTCAATTCGAGGTGTCGATGGAACTGAGGCAACTGCGCTATTTCGTCAGCGTCGTGGAACACGGCAGCATGGGCAAGGCCGCGCTGGAACTGGGCGTGGTGACGTCCGCACTGAGCCAGCAGATCAGCCGGCTCGAGAGCGAGTTGTCCACGCGCCTGCTGCAGCGTACCTCCACGGGCGTCGTGCCGACGGACGCCGGCCTTGCATTCTGGAGACAGGCGCAACTCGCGTTGCGCCACGTCGACGATGCGGCGCTTGCCGCGCGTCAGGCGCGCCTGTCGGGGCACGTCAGCGTCGGGCTGGCGCCCAGTACGACCGGCGTACTCGGTCTCGCGTTCATGCAGGCGATGCGACAGCGCTATCCGGATGTCCGGTTGCGCATGGTCGAGAGCCTGTCGGGCTATCTCGGCGCGATGCTGAGTGCGCGGCAAATCGACCTCGCGATCCTGTTTCGTGAAGAACCCGCGCAACGCTGGAGCGTGATGCCGTTGCTCGACGAGCATCTGTTCGTGATCGGCGCCCCCGGCCTGCCGGGCATGCCCGCCGGCCCGCAGGTCCATCTGGCGAACCTCGGCGCCGTGCCGCTGATCCTGCCGAGCGGCCCGCATGGCTTGCGCGCATTGCTGGATGTCGCATTCGCCCGCACCGGCTTCACCCCGCACATTGCCGCCGAAGTCGACGGCCTCGCGATGTTGATGGATGCGGTGCGCGGCGGCCTCGGTGCGACCATTCAACCGGGCGCGGCGCTCGCGCGGCTGGAAAACGCCGCGCTCGCGAGCGTCCCGGTCGCGGACGCCCAGGCGACGAGGCCGAACCTGATCGCGAGCGTCTCCGACGACGAGTTGTCGCCCGCCGGGCTCGCCGCGCGGGTCGTCCTCGCCGACGTGGCGCGCGAGATCGTCGCGGCCGGCGGGTGGCCCGGCGCCACGCTGCGCGAGCCGCCTCTTCACAAAAACTGAAGACGTGTTGCCGCTCCGCTGATGGCGGCATGCGAAGCCGATCCGTAGAGTGCGTCTCAAAGGAGACAACTCAGATGGTCGATGTTCTCGTAATCGGCGGCGGCAACGCGGCGCTGTGCGCCGCATTGATGGCGCGCGAAGCCGGCGCCTCGGTGCTGCTGCTCGAAGCGGCGCCGCGCGAATGGCGCGGCGGAAACTCCCAGCACACCCGCAACCTGCGCTGCATGCACGACGGCCCGCAGGACGTGCTGGTCGGCGCCTATCCGGAAGAAGAGTACTGGCAGGACCTGCTGAAGGTCACCGGCGGCATTACCAACGAGGCGCTGGCCCGGCTCGCGATCCGCGCGTCGGCGACCTGCCGCCCGTGGATGCGCGCACATGGCGTGCGGTTTCAGCCGCCGTTGTCCGGCGCACTGCACGTGGCGCGAACCAACGCATTCTTCATGGGCGGCGGCAAAGCGCTCGTGAACGCGTATTACCGCAGCGCCGAAGCGCTCGGCGTGCAGATTCGCTACGACACGCCCGTCGACGCAATCGAGCTCGACGGCGAACGTTTCGTCGCCGCGCGTAGCGGGAGCCGGCGCTTCGAGGCGCGCAGCTGCGTGCTCGCGGCGGGCGGCTTCGAATCCAACCGCGAATGGCTGCGTGAGGCGTGGGGACAAAACGAGCGTGGCGAGTGGCCCGCCGACAATTTCCTCATCCGCGGCACGCGGTTCAACCAGGGCGTCCTGCTCAAGGCGATGCTCGACGCCGGCGCGGATGCGATCGGCGATCCGTCGCAGTCGCATTGCGTCGCGATCGACGCACGCGCGCCGCTCTACGACGGCGGCATCTGCACGCGGATCGATTGCGTATCGCTCGGTATCGTCGTCAACCGCGATGCTCAGCGCTTCTACGACGAGGGCGAAGACTTCTGGCCGAAGCGTTATGCGATCTGGGGCCGCCTCGTCGCGCAGCAGCCGGCGCAGACCGCCTACTCGATCATCGATGCCAAGGCCGTCGGACGCTTCATGCCGCCGGTATTTCCGGGCACCCGCGCCGATTCGCTGCCGGAACTCGCGCGCCGGCTGGACCTGCCCGAACGTGCGTTCGTCGACACGCTGCGCGCGTACAACGCCGCATGTCGGGCAGGCACGTTCGATCACACGACACTCGACGACTGCCGCACCGAAGGCATCCGTCCCGCGAAAACCCACTGGGCACGCCCGATCGATACGCCGCCCTTCTTCGGCTACGCGCTGCGTCCCGGCATCACGTTTACGTATCTCGGGCTGAAGGTCAACGAACGCGCGCAGGTCCATTTCGGCGGACGGCCGAGCGGCAACCTGTTCGTTGCCGGCGAGATGATGGCCGGCAACGTGCTCGGCAAGGGTTACACGGCGGGCGTCGGAATGTCGATCGGCACCGCGTTCGGACGTATCGCGGGCACCGAGGCGGCGAAGGCCGCGCAAACGACCGGAGTTCAACGTGCACAATATTGAAGAAAACCTTCGCGACGCCCAGGCGCTCGCGCCCGTCGGCCGGCCGTCGAAACGCGCGAGCGGTGCCGACGTGATTCGCATCGTGCCCGTCACCGACAACGAAGCGGAAGTCGCGCGCCAGATGCAGATCTGCAATGCATGCCGCTACTGCGAAGGATTTTGCGCGGTCTTTCCTGCGATGACGCGCCGGCTCGAGTTCGCGAAGGCGGACGTCAACTATCTGGCCAACCTGTGCCACAACTGCGGCGCGTGCTATCACGCATGCCAATATGCGCCCCCGCACGAATTCGCGGTGAACGTGCCGAAGGCGATGGCGCAGGTCCGGCTCGATACGTATGTCGAATATGCGTGGCCCGCCGCGCTGGGCAAGCTCTACAGGCGCAACGGCCTGACCGTCGCCCTCGCGCTGGCGATCGGCCTGGCGCTGTTCCTGATGCTCCGCGTCGCGATGCACGGCTCGCTGCTGAACGGCCCGTCGGGCGGCCGTTTCTATGCGGTCTTTCCGCACAACCTGCTCGCCGCGATGTTCGGCGCGGTGTTCGGCCTCGCCGGTCTGGCGCTCGGTGTCGGCGTGACGCGCTTCTGGCGCGACGTGTCGTCGGGCACGGCAAGCATGCCGGCGGTTGCCGAAGCGGCAAAGCACGCGCTCGCGCTGACCTATCTCGACGGCGGCCACGGCGACGGCTGCAACGAGGCGGACGATGCGTTCACGCTCGCGCGGCGCCGGTTTCACCACTTCACGTTCTACGGCTTCATGCTGTGCTTTGCCGCCACGCTCGTGGCGACCTTCTATCACTATGCGCTGGACCTGCACGCGCCGTACGCGTTCCTGAGCCTGCCCGTGCTGCTCGGCACCGCCGGCGGAATCGGCCTGCTGATCGGGCCTGCCGGCCTCCTGTGGCTCAACCTGCGGCGCGACCCCGCGCGGACCGATCCGGCGCAACGCCCGATGGACCGCGGCTTCATTGCGCTGCTGATGCTCGTGAGCGCGTCGGGGCTGGCACTGCTCGCGTGGCGCGACAGCAGCGCGATGGCGATACTGCTCGCCGTTCATCTCGGCATCGTGATGGCCCTCTTCGCGACGTTGCCGTACGGAAAATTCGCGCACGGCATCTTTCGCTGCGCGGCACTGCTCAAGTCGTCGATCGAAAAGCGCCAGGCCAACCGCCTGCAACTCGGCTCGGACTGAATCGGGCCACACGAAGCAGTCCGGTTTCCGGGCCGCTTCGCACAATACATCCAACGGAGACACCCCATGCATCCCTCACCCTCAACCGCGCCGGACGGCACGGCCGCAGGCACGTCGAAGCTCGGCGCGGTCCTGCGCGTGACCAGCGGCAATTTTCTCGAGCAGTTCGATTTCTTCCTGTTCGGCTTCTATGCGACCAGCATCTCCCGGGTCTTCTTTCCGGCGGCGAGCGAGTTCGCGTCGCTGTTGCTGACGTTTGCCGTCTTCGGCGCCGGTTTCCTGATGCGCCCGCTCGGCGCGATCGTGCTCGGCGCGTACATCGACGAAGTGGGAAGACGCAAAGGCCTGATCGTGACGCTCTCGATCATGGCGAGCGGCACGATCCTGATCGCGTGCGTGCCGGGGTACGCGACGATCGGGCTTGCCGCCCCGGCGCTGGTGCTGCTGGGACGCCTGCTGCAGGGCTTCTCCGCGGGTGCCGAGCTGGGCGGCGTGTCGGTCTATCTCGCGGAAATGGCGGCGCCCGGGCACCGGGGCTTCTATACGAGCTGGCAGTCGGCAAGCCAGCAGGTCGCGATCGTCATCGCGGCGGCCCTGGGCTATCTGCTGAATCATCTGCTGACGAGCCAGGAAATCGGTGCATGGGGCTGGCGCATCCCGTTCTTCATCGGCTGCGCGATCGTTCCGGTCATTTTCCTGCTTCGCCGGACGCTGCAGGAAACGGCCGAATTCAAGGCGCGCACCCATCATCCGCGTGCACGCGAGGTATTCGCGACGATGCTGCGGAACTGGCGCACGGTGTTGGCCGGCATGCTGCTCGTCGCGATGACCACGACGACGTTCTACCTCATCACGGTCTACACGCCGACGTTCGGCAGGGCCGTCCTGAAACTGTCCACGGCGGACAGCCTGATCGTCACGCTGTGCGTGGGCGTATCGAATTTCTTCTGGCTGCCGGTCGGCGGTGCGCTGTCGGACCGCATCGGCCGCAAGCCGATTCTCGTCGCCATCGCCGTCGCGGCCATCGTGACGTCGTATCCCGCGCTCGCGTGGCTTTCATCCGCGCCCAGCTTCGGCCGCATGCTGGCCGTGCTGCTGTGGCTCTCCTTCTTCTTCGGCATGTACAACGGCGCCATGGTCGCGGCGCTGACCGAAATCATGCCCGCCAGTGTCCGCGTGGCCGGTTTCTCGCTTGCATTCAGCCTCGCGACCGCGGTCTTTGGCGGCTTCACGCCCGCGGTGTCGACCTACCTGATCGAGGTGACGGGCGACAAGGCCGCGCCCGGCTACTGGCTCAGCTTCGCCGCATGCTGCGGGCTGCTTGCAACGCTGTCGCTGTATCGCAAGGGCGGCGCGGCACAGCGTTCGGCTTCACCTGCTTGAGCGGCACGGCACGGCCCAGCTTCATCGCAGCACGGTAACGCCGGCAGAATCATGCACAATACGCCGCATCTGACAGGCGGAGACCGGCCCGTGGCAATCAACTTCGATTTAACCGACTTGCAGGCGTTTCGCGCGGTAGTGGAAATGGGGAGTTTCCGCAAGGCCGCGGAGGCGGTCAGCCTCTCCCAGCCTGCCTTGAGTCGCCGGATCGACAAGCTCGAGGACGCGCTCGGCGTGCGCCTCTTCGAGCGCACCACACGCAGCGTCACGCTCACCACCGTCGGCCGCGTGTTCGCGCAGAGTGCCGAGCAGTTGCTCGACGATCTCGACGCAGCCCTGCTCGGCATTCGCGACGTTTCGTCGAGCCGACTGGGCCATGTGACCATCGCGTGCGTTCCGTCGGTGGCCTACTACTTTCTGCCCACCGTCATCGCGAGCTATCATCAGCGCTTTCCCCGCATCCGGGTCAAACTGCTGGACGCGAGCGCGAACGAGGTGCTGGGCGCCGTGATCAGCGGCGAGGCCGATTTCGGCGTGAGCTTCATGGGCAGCCAGGAAGCCGAGATCGAGTTCAAGGTGTTGCTGCAGGAGCGGTTCGTTGCCGCCTGCCGCCGCGACCACCCGCTCGCGCGCAAGAAGCGCGTGACCTGGAGCGAACTTTACGAGCACGACTACGTGTCGGTGGACAAGACGTCCGGTAACCGTCTGTTGCTCGACCAGGCGCTGGCCGCCGTGGCGCCGCGCGGGCCGAGCGTCTGCGAGGCGCGCCACGTCACGACGCTGCTCGGATTGATCGAGGCGGGGCTCGGCGTCGCCGCCGTGCCCTCGATGGCGATGCCCGGGCACGACCATCCGATTCTCACGAGCGTGCCGCTCGTCGAACCGGTCGTCAAACGACGCGTGGGGATCGTGAAACGACGCGGACGGCCGCTCACGCCGGCGGCCGAAGCCTTTCACCGGATGGTCATCGACGCGAAGCGCGGCGGTAGCGCACCGGTATGACAACGACAAAGAAGACGCGAAGGAAGACGGGACAGTGAGGTTGGCCAGGCTGCTTAGATCGCTTTACGTGCAGGTCCTGCTCGCGATGATGCTCGGCGTGACCGTCGGTCACGCGTGGCCGGCGGCAGGCGCCATGCTCAAGCCCCTGAGCGATGCGTTCGTCGGGCTCGTGCGGATGACCATCGCGCCCATCGTCTTTTGCACGATCGTATCGGGCATCACGTCGCTGGCGAGCGGGCAGGCAATCGGCCGGACGATCGTCCGGGCGCTGGCACTCTTCTACCTGCTGACCGCCGTCGCGCTCGCGATCGGACTCGTCACTGCGTTCGTGCTGCAACCCGGCGCCGGCATGCACATCGACGTGCACCATCTCGATTCGAGCATCATCGCCCGGTATGTGAAGCATGCGCAGCCGCCCGGGCTCGTGACCTTCGCGCTGAGCGTGATCCCCGATACGATGCTCGGCGCGTTCGAGAAAGGCGAGGTGCTGCCGGTGCTGCTGCTGTCGCTGCTGTTCGGCTTCTCGCTGAACGCACATCCGCGAGCCGGCCGGCCCGTTCTTGCGCTGATCGACGGTATCGGCCAGGTCGTCTTTCGCGTGCTCGCGATGATCATGCGGCTCGCGCCGCTCGGCGCATTCGGCGCGATGGCTTTCACGGTGGGCCGCTTCGGGATCGGCTCGGTCGGCTCGCTTGCGAAGCTGATGTTGTCCTTCTACGTGGCATGCGCGCTGTTCGTCGCGCTGGTGCTCGCACCGCTCGCGCGGCTGCACGGCTTCGCGCTGTGGCGGCTCTTGCGCTACATGCGCGAGGAGTTGCTGATCGTCCTGGCGACGTCCTCCACGGAGCCCGTTCTGCCGCGCCTGATCGTCAAGCTGGAGGCGCTCGGTTGCGACAAGGGCGTCGTGGGGCTCGTGCTGCCGGCAGGCTACTCCTTCAATCTGGACGGTACGGCGATCTACCTGACGCTCGCGGCGCTGTTCATCGCGCAGGCGTGCGACGTGCCGCTCTCCGCGTCGCAGATCGCGGTGATGCTCGCGATCATGCTGCTCACGTCGAAGGGCGCGGCCGGCGTGTCCGGCAGCGGACTGGTTGCGCTGGTCGCCACGCTCGTCGTCATGCCCGACCTGCCCGTCGCCGGCGTGGCGCTGCTGGTCGGCATCGACCGCTTCCTGTCCGAGGCACGCGCGCTGACGAGCGTGATCAGCAATGCCTGCGCGGTGATCTTCGTTTCGTTGTGGGAAGGTGCGTGCGATCGTGCGCGTCTTGCGCAGAAGCTCGCCGCAGCCGGGCCGGTATCGCGGGACGGGGCCGATGCAGACGGTTCCGCCGGCGATGCCGACGGTGACGGGAAGGCTGTCTGACGCAAGCCTTCCCGCCGATCGACGCTCAATGAGCGGAAACGGAATCCAGTCCGGTCGATTTCACGTCGGCCTGCACGTCGGGCGACGCGAGATAGTCGAGCAGCGCCTTCGCTTCCTGCGGATGCTGCGCGCCGACGGGGATGCCGGCGGCGAAGCGCGTGACCGACTGCAGCGGTTCGGGAATCTTGCCGACGAAGGTCGCCCCCTTGACGGGCAGCAGCTCGCTGACCTGCTGGAAGCCGATTTCGTAGTCGCCGTTCGCGACGACCGACGCCACCGGAATCCGCGGAATCATCTTCGCCTTCGACTTCACCTGATCCTCGATGCCGAGCTTCTTGAACAGCTCGCGCTCGATATAGACACCGCTCGCGCTATCCGAGTAGGCGATCGACTTCGCGTGCAGCAGCACCTGCTTGAGGCCTTCGGCGGTGCTGATGTCGGGCTTGGCCGCGCCGTCGCGCACGACCATGCCGATGCGCGAATCGGCCAGCTCGACGCGCGAGCCGGGGATGACCTTGCCTTGCTTGATCAGGTCGTCCAGCGCGTAGCCGACCATGATGACGGCGTCGGCGGGCTCGCCGCGCGCGAGGCGGTTCGGAATCGCCTCGGGCGACTTGCCCATCGAAGGGCCGAGCGCGGTCGCGAGCGAATTGCCCGTCGTCGACGTGAACCGGGGGCCGAGCACCTTGTAGGCGGCGGTGAAACCGCCCGAGCTCATCACGTGCAGTTCGGCGGCCTGTACGTTGGCCGCCACCGCCGCAGTGGCGACGAGCGCGGTCGCGCAGCATTTCAGGAGCAGATTTCTCATGGTCGTGGTCATGCGGATGCGTGGGTGGGAGTGAACGTTCCGGATGGGCCTGGCATCAATGCGCCGGCGTCAGCGTCGTTGCGTGGCGACGATAGAGGGCAAACGTCGCGAGCAGCGCGCACACCGCGGCGAAACTCATCCAGTAGCCCGGTGCGGCCTTGTCGCCCGTCATGTGGATGAGCCCGGTCGAGATGGCCGGCGTGAAGCCGCCGAACACGGCCGTCGCGAGGCTGTAGGCGAGCGAGAAGCCCGCGACACGCACCTGTACCGGCATCACTTCCGTCAGCGCGACGACCATCGCACCGTTGTAGATCCCGTACATGAACGAGAGCCACAGGAGGACGATCAGCATGTTCGCGAACGACGGCGCGTGAGCGAGGAACGAGAGCGCCGGGTAGGCGGTCAGGACGGTGAGCACCGTCATGCCGACCAGCAGCGGCCGGCGGCCGATCCGGTCGGACAATGCGCCGCCGATCGGCAGCCACACGAAGTTCGACACGCCGACGCAGAGCGTCACGAGCAGGCTGTCGGCGGTGCTCAGATGCAGCACCGACTTGCCGAAGGTCGGCGCGTAGACCGTGATCAGGTAAAAGCTCGTGGTGGTCATCGCGACCAGCATCATGCCCGCGATCACGACGCCCCAGTTCTGGACCAGCGTACCGAACACTTCCTTCATGCCCGGACGATGCTTGCGCGCCTTGAACTCCTGGGTTTCCTCGAGGTTGCGGCGCAGCATGAAAATGAACGGCACGATCATGCAGCCGACGAAGAACGGCACGCGCCATCCCCAGGCGGCGATCTGCGAGGCGCTCAGCCACTGATTGAGCGCGAAGCCGAGGGCCGCCGCGATGACGATCGCCACCTGCTGGCTGGCCGACTGCCAGCTCGTGAAGAAGCCCTTGCGGCCGGGCGTCGCCAGCTCGGCCAGATAGACCGACACGCCGCCCAGTTCCGCGCCCGCGGAGAAGCCCTGCAGCAGCCGGCCGATCAGCACGAGCACGGGTGCGAGCAGCCCGATCGTCGCGTAGCCCGGCACGAACGCGATCAGGATGGTGCCGCTCGCCATGATCGACAGCGTGACGATCAGGCCCTTGCGGCGGCCGACCTCGTCGATGTACGCGCCCAGCACGATCGCGCCGAGCGGCCGCATCAGGAAGCCGGCGCCGAACACGGCGAACGTCATCATCAACGATGCGAACTCGCTTTGCGCGGGGAAGAAGACGTTGGCGATCTGCGTGGCGTAGAAGCCGAACAGAAAGAAGTCGAACTGCTCGAGAAAATTGCCGGCCGTGACGCGAAAGATCGCGGCGGCCTTCGAGCGTTCGGCCGGAAGGCTGGACGAGGGGTGCATCTGGGTGTCTCCTGAAAATCCTGGAATACGCGGGTGGGGCTGGTCGATTGTCGTTTTCCGGCATGTTCCCTCGATGCCGGCCAAACGATAAGTGCAATTTTTGGAAGAATTGATGTTTATTCGTTATCAATCGGCGCGCCGGAGGCGCGCGGTGCCGGTTTCCGGTCCTGGCTCCTGGCTCCTGGCGGCAGAGCACCCTCCGTGCAGGGCGTGGCCGCCTGCGCGCTGTGCCGTAGTCGGGGATGCGCCCCGTTTGTGGCGCGCCGGGTCGCCCCGGCACGCCTGCGTTTTCGACGTGCCCGATCGACCGCTCGAGAACGGTCCGGGCCTGCGCGGCTCATCGCCCGCGCACGCCCCGATTCTTTCGTCGAAATCCGCGGATCAGGTGCCCAGCCGGAAAACCGACACCGCGGCCCTCAGCCGCGCCGCCTGTTCATCCAGCGACGAAGCGGCCGCGGCAGCCTGCTCGACGAGCGCGGCATTCTGCTGGACGACCTCGTCCATTTGCGACACGGCCTTGCTGACCTGCTCGATACCGGTGCTTTGCTCGGCGGAGGCCGCCGAGATCTCGCCCATGATCCCGGCAACCTGGTCGATCGACCGGACGATCTCCGTCATGCGCGTCCCCGCAGCCGCGACGAGCCGACTGCCGCTGCCCACCCGCTCGACCGACGCCTCGATCAGTCCCTTGATATCCTTTGCCGCCGCGGCGCTGCGCTGGGCAAGCGAGCGCACTTCCGAGGCCACGACCGCGAACCCGCGCCCTTGCTCGCCGGCTCGCGCCGCTTCGACGGCCGCATTGAGCGCAAGGATGTTCGTCTGGAACGCGATGCTTTCGATCACGACGGTGATGTCGGCGATGCGCGTCGACTCGTCCGAAATCTGCCGCATCGTTTCCACGACCTCCTGCACGGCGCCGCCGCCGAGCTCGGTCGCCGCCTTGGCACGGGTCACGAGCGCATTCGCATGATGCGCATGCTCGGCATTCTGTTTGACCGTCGAAGTGATCTGTTCCATGCTGGCGGCCGTTTCCTGCAGCGACGCCGCCTGCTCCTCCGTGCGCTGCGACAGGTCCAGGTTGCCTTGCGCGATCTCCCCGGTGCCGACCGCGATCGAATGGCTCGCGGCCTGGATCTCGGCGATCGTGTCGGTCAGCCGCGCCTTCATGTCGCGCAGCGCCACGAGCAAGCTTCCCGGCGCGGCCTTCGCCGCATCGAACTCGACGTCCAGCTCGCCGGCCGAGATGCGGGCCGCAATGCCCGTCGCATGGGCAGGCTCGCCGCCCAGCGTGCGCATGACGCTGCGCAGCACACCCCACGCGATCGCCCCCAGCACCGCGGAGATGGCAAGCGCAATGGCACCCAGTATCAACGCGAGCCGCGTGAAAGCCGCATTGATGTCGTCGTAGAAAAAGCCCGTGCCGATCCACCAGTCCCAGTCGGGAATGGCGACCACCCCCTGGAGTTTCGGCTCCAGGTCCGCTTCGGGACTGCGCTTGATCAGTACGTCGACGAGCGCGAAATGGGCCTGTGCCATCCCCGCGCGGTATGCCTCGCTATCGGTCATGCCGAGGGTCGTGCGGTTTCCCTTGGCCCGCGTGCCGATGAACTTCGCGTTCGGATGCACCAGATTGACGCCATCGGATGTCGTGACCCAGTAGTAGCTGCGCGTATCCGCGTTGAGCGCCGACAACGCGGCTTTCGCCTGCTGCTGGGCCTGCTCCCGGGTCAGCGCGCCGCTCGCCTGCAATGCGCGGTAGGAATTGACCAGATGTTCGGCTTTCGTCAGCAGGATGACGATCTCTTCGCGACGGCTGTCGATCAGCGCATCGCGCAACGTATGCAGCGACAGCGCGGCAAGCAACACGATGCCGGTCAGCGCGGCGGCGACGAGCATCATCAGTTTCGTGGACAATTTCATGCAGGGGGACTCGCGACGTTAACCATTTGGTACAGATATCGGCCGAGGCGGCCTCATCTTGAATGGCATCCCGTTGGTAATTACCCTCGATGCGGGCGCACACGTTTGCGCCCCTGCGGGCGCCGTCGCATGCGCCAGCCGGTTGCCGCGCCGGCCTCGATTTTTGGTTAACCATGCCGTTAACTCGGATTTGACCCGCGCCGGAGCAATGTCTGCCGGCTTCCCACACGAGCGCGAGCATGGCCGCATTCACTTCGATCGAGAAAATTGCCGACTGGGCCGGACGCAACCATCTTGCCGTCGGCGCGTTGGGCACACTGATGTCGCTCGCCGCGCTCGCGATCAGTGCGGCGACACTGTGGGCCGCCCGGAGCGAAGTCGTCGAGCATGCGCATGAGACGTCGCGCAACGTCGCGGCCGTGCTCGCGAGCCAGATCGGGAAGACGGTCGAAACGTCGAACAACGCGCTGGTGGCGCTGGCTGCCGACCTCGGCAAGCCCGCCGTGCAGCGCATGGACGCCGGGTTGCGGCACGACCTGCTGTTCGAGCGCACCGCGGCCCAGTATCTCACCGGCATGGGCGTGACCGACGAGCGCGGCCAGTTGATCGACGGATGCTGCGGCACGACCCATCGCTGGGACTTCAGCGATCGCGACTACTTCAAGGTCCATCGCGACGCGGACAACGTCGGCCTCTACGTGTCCGGGGCGTATCGCGCACGTTCGCGCGGCGGCAAGGAATCCATCGCGCTGTCGCGCCGCATCGAGCGGCCGGATCATACGTTCAACGGGATCGCGGTCGTCGCCATCGATCTCGCCTATTTCGAGCACCTCCTGTCCCGCCTCGATGTCGGCCCGAACGGCGTCAGCGCGATTGTGCGCGCGGACGGCACGATCCTCGCGAGAAACCCGTCGTTGAACGACGGCCAGATGAACCACCTGCGGCGCTCGAAATCCTTCGAAAGGATGGTGAACAGCGAATCGGGCTTCTATCCCGCGCGCTCGAGCATCGACGGGATCCTGCGGCTGTATACCTACCAGCGGATCCCGGGCACGCCGCTGATCGCCGTCGTCGCGCCGGCCGAGCACGACGTGCTGGCGGGCATTACACGCCTGTCGTGGACGGTCGGCGTATCGGCTACCGTGATCAGCACGCTGTTCTGCGCGGTGGTCTGGCTGCTTGCGTTTGCGCTGCGGGACAACCAGCGCAAGCAGACGCTGCTGATGGACCTCACGCGGACCGATCCGCTGACGGGCCTGCGCAACCGCCGCGCGCTCGATATCGCGCTGGCCGACGAATGGGAACGGCTGCAACGGGGCAGCCACGGCAGCCTGTCGATCCTGTTCATCGATGCCGACCACTTCAAGCAGTACAACGACCTGCACGGCCACGCCAAGGGCGACACGGCGCTGCGCTTTCTCGCCGAATGCATCCGCGCGCACACGCGGCGGCGCGGCGACCTCGCCGCGCGCTACGGCGGCGAGGAGTTCGTCGCAGTGTTGCCCGATACGGACGAAGCCGGTGCCGCGCGGGTTGCCGAGGCGATCCGCCGCGAAGTCGAGCGCAACCGGCTCGACGGGTTTGCGGAAACCGTGCCGCCCTTCACCGTCAGCATCGGCTGCACGACCGGCCATCGTGCACGCCCCGCATCCGTGCACGCGCTGTCGCATCAGGCGGACATGGCGCTTTATCGGGCGAAGCGCGAAGGCAGAAACCGGGTGTGCTGCTCGGAACCGGAGCCGCTCGCCCGCTCGGCATGACGCACGCGGATCGCAGCCAGATTATTTTTGCCGGCAGGTTGCACGCAAACGATTGCCCCTGGCCGCTGCCCTAAATTGTTCATTCACCGTTCCGATAATAAGGAAAACTATTTGATACCAACGAACGGAATATCCCCATGAATGATCGACGGTTAACGGTTCGCACGAAGCTGATCATGGCTTTCGGACTTCTTACGTGCATGGTCGTGCTCGTCTCCCTCCTCGGCATCGTGTCGCTCGGCAATGCGAACGCGGCATTCGAGAATTATGTCAACGGCACCAACGCCCGCGCGACCCTGGTGGACCGCGTTCGCGTCGCGGTCGACCGGCGCGCGATCGCCGCCCGCAACCAGGTCCTGGCGACCGGTTCACGCGATGCGGACATCGAGAAGGAAGCGGCACTGCAGGCCGACCGCGAAGTCGGCGCGCTGCTCGGCGAACTGACGAATGCGGTCCGAGAGGGAAGCGGTGCGTCCGACAAGTCTCGCGAGCTGGTTCGGCAAATCGGGGCAGTCGAGGCGCAGTACGGCCCCGTGGCGCGCGCCATCGTCGATGCGGCGGCGAACAACCGGCGCGATCAGGCAGTCACGATGATCAACGAACAGTGCCGGCCGCTGCTGGCGCAGCTTGTCGCGGCCACCGACGCGTATGCAAAGTACTCGCGCACGATGGCCGACCAGTTGGTGAAGGAATCGGACGACCGTTATACCTCGCGACGACTGATGCTGATCGCCATCTGCATCGCCGCCGCCGCAGCGGCCGCGATCTCGGGTCTGTTCATCACCCGCGACCTGCTGCGCGCGCTGGGCACGGAGCCTGCCGCGCTCAGCGACATCGCGCGTCGTATCGCCGCCGGCGATCTCGGCACCGAATCCACGGCCGGCGCCGCGCCGGTCGGCAGCGTCCTGGCTTCCATGCGGGAAATGCAGGCCAACCTGGTCCGCCTGATCTCGGAAATGCGTACGGCATCGGGCAACGTCGCGACGGGGGCCGCCGAGATCGCGTCCGGCAACCAGGATCTGTCGTCCCGCACGGAGCAGCAGGCCGCGTCGCTGCAGGAAACGGCGTCGAGCATGGAGCAATTGACATCCACCGTGCGCCTGAACGCCGACAATGCGCAGCAGGCGAGCGGGCTGGCCGACAACGCATCGGAGGTCGCCCAGCGCGGCAGCGCGGCGGTCGGGCTGATGGTCGACACGATGACGGACATCAGCACCAACTCCACCAAGATCGGCGAGATCACCGCGATCATCGAAGGCATCGCATTCCAGACCAACATCCTCGCACTCAACGCCGCCGTGGAGGCCGCCCGTGCCGGCGAGCAAGGCCGTGGCTTCGCGGTGGTGGCCAGCGAAGTCAGAAGTCTCGCGCAGCGTTCGTCGAACGCCGCGAAGGAAATTCGCGAACTAATCTCGCAATCGGTCCGGAAAATCCAGGACGGCTCGCATATCGCGAACAACGCAGGCGATACGATGAGCCAGGTCACGCACGCGATCTCCCGCGTGACCGACATCATGGGCGAGATCGCCGCCGCGTCGAACGAGCAGAGCCGCGGCATCGAGCAGGTCAACCTGGCCATCACGCAAATGGATGAAGTCACCCAGCAGAACGCGGCGCTCGTCGAACAGGCCGCCGCCGCATCGAAATCGCTCGAAGAACAGGGAAGCCGGCTTGCCGAGGCCGTCTCGCTGTTCCGGCTCGACGCGCGCCCGGCCGGCGCGTAGCGATTCGACTCGCGGCCAGGGTTGCGCGACGGGCGCATCGAACCGGCGCCCGTCATGTTCAGTATCGGAAATTAACCAGATAGTGGGAATTTTCGCGCGCCAACGATGACGCGAAACAATTCCGTAACGGCCGCGTAACGATCGTTCACCACAATCCTCCATCTTCAACCCTCAGGATGGAGTCTTGCATGTTTGCGTCACGAAGCCGTTTCCCGCTGCACGTCGCGGCATTGACGAGTGCGATCGTACTGGCTGCCTGCGGCGGCGGCGACGACGTCGCGTCGACCGGCACGATCGCCGCGGCCGTTCCGGCGCCGCCCGCCGACCCCGGCTTCGTCGACAGCGCGCCGATCCCGAGCGCGCCCGCGTTCGTCGACAACGTCGCAACCAACCAGCGCGGCGACGCGCGCTATGCGACGCTGTCGACCAATGCCGCGGTGCGCGTGACGAGCCGCTTCCTCGATCTCTGGCAGCCGGCGACGATGCTCGTCGACGCGGGCGTGACTGCGTCGGCCAACGGCGCGTTCCCGGCCGTCTCGCCATCGCCCTGCTCCGGACTGCCGAACAGCGGCGTTTCGTGCGGCACGATCGTGAACGACGCGGTGCTGTCGGCCAACGTGCAGTACGTGGTCAACGCGACGACCGCCCGTACGCCGCAGCAGGCCGATGCCGCGTACTACGACGACCGGCGCGGCAAGGGATACAGCGTGACCGACGGCATGGGCCCGCTCACCGCCGCCTGGCGCACCGCGGCCCAGCAGACGACCAGCATCACCAGCGTGCCCGCCGACGCCACGACCGTGCTGTACAACGACGCCGGCAACAACGTCGGCGTCGGCAGCAGCAGCGGCAACGCCAGCTTCGGGAAAGTCGTCGACCTGCTCAACGAAATGGGCAACAACGCGTCGACCGAGCCGACCAAGCGCTTCTACAAATACGCGCGCCCGTACCGCTGGAGCACGAGCGTGGTCGTCGCGCCGACGCTCGTGCCGGCCGAAAGCACGACGCCAGCGACCGACGGCGGGTTCATCAGCGGCCACACGGCCGAAGCGGTGCGCGATGCGACGACGATGGCGTGGCTCGTGCCGGAACGCTTCCAGGAAATGGTCAGCCGCGGCCTCGAGCTCGGCGAGAACCGGATCCTCGCCGGCATGCACTCGCCGCTCGACGTGATCGGCGGCCGCATGCTCGCGCTGGCCGTCAGCGCGGCGAACCTGACCGCCTACGCCGGCGACGCGCAGGCCGCCTACGCCCAGGCCCATCAGGCGCTGCAGCAACTGACGGGCACGAGCGCCACGACGTTCGCCGCGTTCGCGCACACCGGCACGACGGCCACCGACCGGTTCGCCGACTATGCGACGAACAAGGCGGCGTTCCTGCGCCGCATGACGTTCGGCTTCGGCGCGATCGAATCGACCAACGCGCCGCCGGTCGTGCCGAAGGGCGCGGAAATCCTGCTGCAGACGCGCTTCCCGTACCTGAGCGCCGACCAGCGGCGCGTCGTGCTGAAGACGACCGAACTGCCGTCCGGCTATCCGGTCATGGACGACGCCGAAGGCTGGGGGCGCCTGAACCTGTTCGCGGCGGCCGACGGCTACGGCGCATTCAACGGCAACGTGATCGTGTCGATGGATGCATCGCAGGGCGGCCTGAATGCGGCCGACCTGTGGCGCAACGATGTCGCGGGCGCCGGCAAGCTGACGCTGCAGGGCACCGGCACGCTGACGCTGGCAGGCAACAACACCTACACGGGCGGCACGCAGGTGAGCGGCGGCACGCTGGCGGCGGCATCGACGACGGCGTTCGGTACAGGCGACGTGTACATCGGCTCGGGCGGCAGCATGCGGATCGCGGCCGGCGCGCCCGTGACGATCGCGGCCCGCTACACGCAGCTCGACAACACGACGCTCGAACTCGACATCGACGGCAACGGCGGCGGACGCCTGCGCGTGGGCGGCCCGCTCACCGTTGCGGGCGGCACGCTGCACGTGAAGTTCGTGAACGGCTACACGCCGAAAGCCGGCGACACGATCGCGCTGATCGACGGCGCGGCAGCATCGGCCAAGTTCTCGACGGTGACGGTCGACGGGTTCAAGGCCACGCCCGTCTATACCGCGACGGGCGTGTCGATCACGCTGTCGGCAGCGTAACCGGCACCGAAGATCGATCCTGCAACGGCGCCCACGGGCGAGACCGCGTACCGAAGCGCCGTTGCAGCTCGATGATCGTGGGCAGGTTGAAGTCGTGGACGTCCGGCGCGGCGGCGCCCTGCCGCCGGCTGACCTCGACGCAGAGTTCCAGCGCCCGCGCGCGCGTCTCGGCGAGCAGCCTCAGCGCCTCGCCCAGCAACCCCTTCTCCAGTTCCGACAGCGGGCCGTCGTGGCCGGTTTCGCCGATCGCCGGCTCGCTCATGCGGGTTTTCATCGCGGGTTCTCCTTCGCTGTCCGATTGCGCGCGCGGCCGCACGCCGCCTTGCGCGTCACATGATCGCGCCGCGCTGCCACGGCACGAATTCGCGTTCGCCGATGCCGTTGTCCTCGCTTCGGGATTTTCGTCCGGATGCGACGTCGAGCATCAGCCGGAACAACCGCGCGCCCGCTTCATCGACCGTGAGCGAACCGGCGACGATCCCGCCGCTGTCGAAATCCATGTCCGATTGCATCCGCTCGAACAGGCCGCTCGTCGTCGCGATCTTGATCGTCGGCACCGGCTTCGAGCCGAACACCGAGCCGCGGCCCGTCGTGAAGCACACGAGATTCGCGCCGCCGGCGATCTGCCCGGTCGCCGACACCGGGTCGTACCCGGGCGTATCCATGAACACGAGCCCCGGCTGCCCCACCGGCTCCGCATAGTCGTAGACCGCGCGCAGCGTCGAGCGGCCGCCCTTCGATACCGCGCCGAGCGACTTCTCCAGAATCGTGGTGATGCCGCCGGCGATATTGCCCGGAGACGGGTTGTTGTTCATTTCGCCGCCGTTGTCGGCGACGTAGCGCTCCCACCACCTCAACCTGCCGAGCAGGCGCTCGGCCACGTCGCGCGAGGCCGCCCGCGCGATCAGCAGATGTTCGGCGCCGTAGATCTCCGGGGTCTCCGACAGAATCGCCGTGCCGCCGTTGCGGACCAGCAGGTCGACGGCCGCACCGAGCGCCGGATTCGCGGTGATGCCCGAGTAGCCGTCGGACCCGCCGCATTGCAGGCCGACCGTCAGCCGCGATGCCGGCACGGCACTGCGCCGCGCGCCGTCGGCCATCTCCAGCAACTCGCGCACGATCGATACTCCCTTGGCCACGGTGTCGCGCACGCCGCCCTCGTCCTGGATCACCAGCGTGCGCACGGTGCCGGGCGCTGCCGCGTCGAGCCGTTGCGCGAGCGTGCCGACCTGGTTGACCTCGCAACCGAGGCCGACGAGCAGCACGCCGGCGAAATTCGGGTTGCGTGCATAGCCGACGAGCGTGCGCCGCAGCAGTTCGATCGCGTCGCCGGTCGTCGACATGCCGCAGCCGCTCTGATGAGTGATCGCGACGACGCCGTCGACATAACCAAACGCATCGAGCGCGCCGTGCCGGTATGCATCGGCGATGGCATGACAGACGCTCGCCGAACAGTTGACGCTCGCGATCACGCCGATGTAGTTGCGGGTCCCCACGCGGCCGTCGGGCCGCACGAATCCGTCGAAGGAATCGCTGCGATCCGTGCGTTCGTCGCTCGCGCCGCCGGCCGGCCCGCCGTCGTGCGCGTGCCGCTCGGGCATCCCGACGTTGTGCACGTGAACGTGCTCGCCCGCGGCGATGTCGCGCAGCGCGATGCCGATCGGCTGGCCGCATTTGACGATCGCGTCGCCGCGCGCGATCGGCGCCGTGGCGATCTTGTGGCCTGCCGGCACCGCGGCCGCCAGCCGCAATGGCGCGCCGTGCACGTCCATCGGCACGTCGGGCGCCAGCGCGTCGAGTGCGACGGCGACATTGTCGTCGCCGTGAAGAATCACGATTGCCGGTTGCGTCACGATGCACCTCTTCCTGTCGTTGCGACGACCGCCGGTTCACCGGCCGCCGGATCATAGCGGGCGACAAGTTGCCGCAACCGCGGTTGTTCGGCCGGCAGCGCCAGCGAATCCGCGAGCGCGAGCAACGGCTCTATCCGCCGCGCGACCTTCTCGCGATGGTTGACCGCGATATCGGCGATGCGATGCGCTAGAAACGGATTGAGAAAGCGTTCGCGCACGCTGTCGACGTAGCGTTCGGCCGTCTCGCGCAAGCCCAGTGCCACGAATACCGGCGCGACTTCATCGCACCATACCGCTTCGAGACCGTCGCGCAGCCGCGCATCGTTCATCGCGTCCAGCACCGTCTCCGATGCGGCGCGCCCCGCCCCGAGCCACTGCTCGGCGAGCCAGCTGTGCCCGAGGTTGAGGAAGAACAGCTTCAGGCGCTCGTGGCTGCGCAAATCGTCGGTAACGACGATCTGCGCGTGCCGGCACGGCAGCGTCATGCCGGCACGCCGTTCGACCGCCCATAGCGCGTAGGGCTCCGCGATCGCGCCGACCGGGTGAAGCGGCTCGGACACGATGCGGTCGACGAGCGAATTGACCCACACGCACCGGTTGCGCAGATAGTCGGCGAACGTGTCGGGCAGCCGCCACCGGCACGCGAGATCCAGCACGATCTCGCGCAGCGTGTCGCCGTTGTTCGTCACCAGTTCGCACGGCAGGATGGACACGCCATCGTCGGGCCGTGCCTGCCAGCGCGCATGGAGCAGCACGAGCAGCTTCGCCGGAAAGCCGCGCGGTACCTGCCCCGGCTGATCCGGCAGGCCCGCGGTGTCGTGCGGATCGACGCGATAGCCTGCGTCGCCGGTGTTGGACACGATGACGCGCGCCGTCTCGATCGCGGCACGGCGGATCTCGGCCCAGTCGCGCTCGGCATCCCACGCGCGATGCACGGCGCGGCACTCGATGACTTCGTCGACGACGATGCCGCCGTCGCGCCCGCGGATCCGGACCGGATAGCGGCCGGATGCGCGCAGCGCGTCGATTCGGGCGCGACTGGCCGGGTTTCCCGTCGTCTGGACGATGCCGATACCGCCGACCGCGTGGCCTTCGTCCAGTGCCTGGGAAACGAACAGGTCGACGTGCGCCAGCAGGAAGCGGCTCGTGCCGAACTGCAGGATCGGCGGCGTCATCGCGTGCGCTCCGCGTGCCGGATTCGATCGATCAGCATTCGACGAGCGCCTTCACGACGGTCTGCCCCGCATCGAGCAAACGCGGCAGCGCATCCGGCACCTCGTCGAGCCGCATCCGGTGCGTATTCAGCGCGCGGTCCGGAATGCGCCCCGCGCGCATTGCGTCGAGCACCGTCGCGAAATCCTCGGCCGTGGCATTGCGGCTCGCGAGCAGCGTGGTTTCCCGCTTGTGGAATTCGGGATCCGAAAACGCGACGTGCCCGCGCACGATCGAGATCAACGTGTACTTGCCGCCGTGCGCGACGAACTCGAAGCCGCGATTCATCGCATCGAGGTTGCCCGTCGCGTCGAACACCGCATCGAAGTACTCGCCGTTCGTCAACGCCGCGAGACGCGCCGCGTCGTCCGCGCCCACCTCCACTGTCGCATCGACCGCCAGATGCTGCCGGCAGAACGCCAGGCGATCCACGCGCGTGTCGAGGCAGGTAACGTCGGCGCCGCGCAGCTTCGCGAAGATCATCGCGGCCATCCCGATCGGCCCGGCGCCGACGACCAGCGCCCGCTGCCCGGCGCGGATGTCCGCGCGCCGCACCGCATGCGCGCCGATCGCGAGAAATTCCAGCATCGCGGCCTGGTCGAGCGAAATGCCGTCGGCCTTGTGCACGAACCGTGCGGGCACGCTGAGGTATTCGGCCAGCGCGCCGTCGCGATGCACGCCGAGCACCTTGATGTTCACGCAGCAGTTCGTGTTGCCGTGACGGCATGCGACACAGTGTCCGCACGACAGGTACGGCATCACGTACACCGCGTCGCCGGCGCCGAGCCCCGACTCGGGTTCCGCCTCGACGACGACCGCGGAAAGCTCGTGGCCCATCACGCGCGGATATTCGAGGTACGGCTGGTTGCCGGTGAAGATGTGCAGGTCGGTGCCGCAGATGCCGACGCGCTGCACGCGCAACAGCACTTCGCCGCTGCCGCGCACGGGCAGTTCGCGATGCTGCACGCGCAGCACGCCGGGGGATTCGCAAATCACGCTGAGCATGTCGGGTTCCTTTCGTTCTGGTTCATTCGTCGTGGCGTGCGGTGTCGATCCGGTAGAAGCGGCGCGCGTTGCCGCCGAAAAGGTCGGCCAGCGCCGCGGAGCCGAGCAACTGCGCGCAATCGTCCTCGCACGCGGCCAGCCATTCGCCGTAGCCGCCGCATGCCGACGCCAGACGCAGCACCGGCCAGTCGCTGCCCCACATCAGGCGCGCCGGCCCGAACAGCTCGGCCAGCGCGTGGACATAGGGCCGCGTGCGCGCTCGCACGGCATCCGGGCCCGCCGACGGCCCGGCCTCCGTCCAGAGGCCGGACAGTTTGCAATGAAGGTTCGGCAGGCTCGCGAGCCGGCTCATCGACGACAGCCACGGCTGCAATTCGCCGCGCTCGATGAACGGCTTCGCACCGTGGTCGATCACGATCGGCAGATCCGGATGGCGTCGCGCGAATGCAAGCAGCGCATCGAGATGGCGCGGCATCACCAGTGCATCGAAACGCAGCCCGTGCTCGAGCATCGCAGCGACCGCACGATCCAGCCGCGCGTCGTCGATCCACGCATCGTCGGGCAGATCCTGCAGCATCGGTCGCAAGCCGCGCGCCTTCGGCGCAGACGCAAACGCCGCGATTCGCGCCGGCGCGTCGTCGGCCTTCAGGTCGACCCAGCCGACCACCGCGCCGACGGTCGGCGTTTCAGCCGCGAGATCGAGCAGAAAGCGCGTGTCGGCTTCGCTCGGCAGCGACTGCACGATGACGGTGGTATCGATGCGCGCGGCGTCTAGCAACGGCGCCAGATCGGCGGGGCCGAAATCCCGGTGAATCGCATCGAGTTCGGCCGGCGGCCAGCAGCCGGCCCGCGCGGCGATTCGCCAGTAGTGCTGATGGGCGTCGATGCGCGGCGTCATGCGCGCGCTCCCGGAACCGGCGCGTGCGCATCGATCAGACCTTCGTCGCGCAGCGCATCCCATAGCCCGGCCGGCGCGGGCCGCTCGAACCATGCGATGTTCTGCTGCAACTGGGCCACGCTGCGCGCGCCGATCACGCACGACACGACGGCCGGATGGCCGAACGGGAACTGCAACGCAGCGGCCGGCAGCGGCACGTCGAAGCGGTTGCACAGCGCACCGAGCCGTGCCGCCTTGTCGATCACGTCGGCGCTTGCGTCCGCATAGTTGAACTTGCCGTTGCCGGCGAGCAGGCCGGAGTTGAACACGCCGCCGATCACGACAGCCGTCCCTTCACGGGTACACGCGTCGAGCAGCGGTTCGAGCGCTGCCTGTTCGAGCAGCGTATAGCGGCCGGCCAGCAGCACCGCATCGAGCGCCGCTTCATTCAGCGCATCGGCCGCGACTTCCCATTCGTTCACACCGAGACCGAACGCGCCGATCTCGCCGCCCGAGCGCAGCGCATCCAGCGCGCGAAACCCGCCGCCGCGCGTCAACTGTTCCCAGTAATGGGCGTGACGATCGCCATGCGTCATCGCGCCGATGTCGTGCACGTACAGCATGTCGATCCGCGCGAGCCCGAGCCGTTGCCGGCTGTCGTCGTGCGAACGCATGATGCCGTCGTAGCTGTAGTCGTAGACGGGCCGGAACGGCAGCGGCTCGGCCCAGCCGTCGTCACCCGGACGCACGCTCGCGTCTGCACGCATCAGCCGCCCGACCTTCGTGCTGAGCGTGAAGGCGCGGCGCTCGCGCGAGGCGAGCCCCGCCCCCACGCGCCGCTCGGACAACGTGTAGCCGTAATAGGGCGCGGTGTCGAAATAGCGCAGGCCGGCGGCCCACGCGGCGTCGACGAGCGACGCGGCATCGGCGGCCGCCATCGGGCGATAAAGGCCGCCGAGCTGAGAGCAGCCGAGACCGAGCGCGGACACCGTCAGCCCGCTGCGCGGCAATGTGCGCGTATCGTTTGCGTTCATGAGTCGTGGCTGGATGCTGAAAAAAGGCACGGCCGCCGGTCGCCGCCCGCGCGCGGGCGGCAGGCTCGGCCGCTCAGTACAGGACGTTCTTCGCCGCCTCCGAATCGAGGTTCTGCTTGTCGACCATCACGACGCCGGTATCGATCAGCTTCGGTGCGGGCTTGCGCTCGATGACGTTAAGCGCCGTACGCACGCCCTGGTTCCCCATCTGCCACGAGCCCTGGACGGCGATCGCCTGCACGGTGCCGTCGCGCACGAAACCCTGCAGGTCCTCGTTGCCGTCGAAACCGATCGCCACCACCTTGCCCGCCTTGCCCGACTGCTTCAGCGCGCGCCCCATCCCCACCGCGGTCGGCTCGTTCGCACCGAAGATCGCCTTCAGGTCCGGGTTCGCCGACAGCACGTCGGTCGTCTGGTTCAGCGCGGTCGCCATTTGCGATTGCGAGTAGTACGGGCCGACGACCTGCAGCTTCGAATGACTCGCGATGTACTTGCGGAACCCGCCGACGCGGCTGACCTCGGACCCTGCGCCCGGCACGTACGACATGATCGCGATCTTGCCGGACTGCCCGACGCGGTCGATCAGCGCCTTTGCGCACAACTCACCCGCCTTCTCGTTGTCGGTCGACAGGAACGACTGGTAATACGGCTTGCCGGCATCCGAGATGGCCGAGTCGATCAGCACGACGGGAATGTGCGCTTCCCACGCCTTCTTGATCGCGGGGACAAGCGCATCGGGATCGGACGGCGCGAGCACGATGCCCGCCACATGACGCGTGACTGCGTTGTCGACCATGTTGACCTGGCCGCTGATGTCCGACTCGGCCGCCGGCCCCTGGAACGTCATCGTGTAGCCCTTGGCGCCGTCGAGCGCGGCCTTCGCGCCTTTCTGCACGTTCTGCCAGTAGTTCGAATTGACCGTCTTGACGATCACGGCGATCTCGCCGCCCGCCGCATACGCGCCGCTGCTGCAGGCCGCGAACAGGCACGCCGAGGCCGCCAGCAGGATGGATTTGTTCATGTCTCGCTCCGCTTCTCGTTGGTAGGGACTGCTTCGTGCCGGTCAGGGCCGGCGATTGCGCAACTGGTCGATCCAGACCGTGCCCAGGATCACGACGCCGATGATGATCTGCTGGATGAAGCTCGACACGCCGTTCATGTTCAGGCCGTTGCGCAGCACGCCGATCACGAATGCGCCGATCGCCGTGCCCGAAATCGTCCCGACGCCGCCCATCAGCGACGTGCCGCCGATGACCGAGCTGGCGATCGCGTCGAGTTCGTACATGACGCCTTCGTTCGGCTGCCCGGTGACGAGCCGCGACATCAGCACGCAGCCGGTCACGCCCGCGAGCGCGCCGGACAGCACGTAGGTGAACAGCTTCACGCCCTGGACGTTCACGCCCGACAGCCGGGCGGCTTCCGCGTTCGACCCGACCGCGTAGATATGGCGGCCGAGCGACGTTCTCGACAGCAGCACGGACACCACGACGAACAGCACGACCATGATCACGACCGGATACGGGATGCCGGGAAAGGTCGTGTCGGGGAACCCGTCCGCGCCGATGCGCGAGATCCGAAGCAGCGCGCCGTTGCCGAGCGCGCCGAACGCGTCGCCGAGATCCGATACTGGCCGGGCGCCCGTGATCTGCAGCGCGATGCCGCGCGCGACGAGCATCATGCCCAGCGTCGCGATGAACGGCGGCAGGCCCATCTGCGTCACGCAGATACCGTTGACGAGCCCGCACAGCGCGCCGACCAGGATGCCGGCCGCCATCGCGGCAGGCACCGGCACGCCCGCCTTGACCAGCAGCGCGGCGCACACGCCGGCCAGCGCGAGCACCGAGCCGACCGACAGGTCGATGCCGCCCGTGATGATCACGCAGGTCGCGGCCACGCCCAGATAGGCGATCGACGTGACCTGCAGGCCGACGGTCATCAGGTTGTCGACCGAGAAAAACGCCGCGCTCGATATCGAGAACGCGAACACGAGCACGACGAGACTGCCCAGCGCCGCGAACTTCTGGATCAGGTCGCGCCGGCGCTGTCGCGCCGCCCGCTCGTCGGCCTGGCTGCGATCGGATGTCATTTCAAGCATGGGAACGCCCCGACGCGTAATGCATGATCTCCTCCTGACTGGTGTGTTGGGTGTCGAGAAATGCGGTCAAGCGACCTTCGTGAAAAACAGCGATCCGGTCAGTCATGCCGAGCAGTTCCGGCAGTTCCGAACTGATCAGCACCACGCCGACGCCGTCGGCGGCGAGCCGGTCCATCAGCCCGTAGATCGCGAATTTCGCGCCGACGTCGATCCCGCGCGTCGGCTCGTCGAAGAACAGGATCTTCGAGCCGCGATAGAGCCATTTGCCGATGACGACCTTCTGCTGGTTGCCGCCGGACAGGTTGCGCACGCGCTGGTGCACGGACGGCGTGCGGATCGCGAGGTCCTGCACGTAGCGGCGCGCCACGTCGAGCTCGTCGTCGAAGCGCAGGAATCCGAAGCGCGACGCGATGCCGCGCACGTTCGCAAGCGTGAGGTTCGCCGCGACGGGCATCGGCAGCGCGAGCCCCTCCTTCTTGCGGTCTTCCGACAGATACGCGATGCCGTGCCGGATCGCCTCGCGCGGCGAACGGATCGTCACGGGCCGGCCGTGCAGCGCGATCGTGCCGCCGTCGGGGCGATCCGCGCCGAAGATCGCGCGTGCGATCTCGGTGCGGCCGGCGCCCATCAATCCTGCGAAACCGAGGATCTCGCCGCGGCGCAGCGCGAACGACACCGGCCCGAACACGCCGTCGCGGCGCAGTTCCCGCACGTCGAGCAGCACGTCGTCCGTCGGCACCGATTGCCGCGACGGGTACGCGTCGTCGAGCGTCCGACCGACCATGCGCGCGACGATGTCGTCGATGCTCACGTCGGCGAAATCGTCCGTCGAGATGTGGCGCCCGTCGCGCAGCACCGTCACGCGATCGACGATCTGCGCCATTTCGTCGAGCCGGTGCGAGATGTACAGGATCGCCACGCCGTCGGCGCGCAGTTCCTCGATGATGCGAAACAGCTGCACCGTTTCGGCTTCCGTCAGCGACGACGTGGGCTCGTCCATGATCAGCACGCGCGCGTCGTGCGACAGCGCCTTCGCGATCTCGACCATCTGCTGCTGCGCGATGGACAGCACGCCGACCTTCGTCGTCGGCGCGACATTCAGGCCGATTCGCGCGATGCAGCGCGCCGCATCCGCGTTCATGCGTTTTGTATCGACGAACGGCCCGCGCCTCGGCTCGCGCGCGAGGAACAGGTTCTCTGCCACGCTCAGGTGCGGGACGAGATTGAGTTCCTGGTGAATGATCGCGATGCCCGCCGCCTGCGCTTCGGAGGCCGAACGAAACTGCACCGGCGCGCCGCGATAGTGGACGGCACCCTCGTCGGGCAGGTACTGGCCGCTGATGATCTTCATCAGCGTGGACTTTCCCGCGCCGTTTTCGCCGCACACCGCATGCACCTCGCCGCGGCGCAGGTCGAGGCGAATCCCGTCGAGCGCGAGGACGCCCGGGAAACGCTTGCGAATCCCTTCCAGGCGCAGGATCTCCCGGTCCGCTTCGTCCTGCGCGGTCTCACCAGGCAGATTGCGAGGCATTGCCATTGCGTCTCCTTTGGGGCGGATCGACCTCGGCTTCGCTTGGTCAGTCCAATTTGGATGAATTACAGCAATCAAACCAATTTTGGTCAAGCCAATTTAACTATTCACATCCGATCTTACCAATAGTGAAAACCCGGACATCCGGACGAACCCGCCGCCGCAAGGGGCGATGTGATGGGCGTGATAGACTCCGCGACACGCGCTTGCGCCCAAAGCGCATTGATCCCTATCAATCGGATGAAATCGACAGAACCCAAGCGGCTTTACCAATCGGTCGCGGCCCAGATCGTCGCGTTGATTCGTCAGGGCGAATTCGCGATCGGCGAGCGCCTGCCGCCCGAGCGCGAGCTGGCGCTGACGCTCGGCGTATCGCGCCCGTCGCTGCGCGAGGCGCTGATCGCGCTCGAAATCGGCGGGCAGATCGAAATCCGGATGGGTTCGGGTGTCTATGTGCGCGACACGGCGGCCGACGACGTCGGCACGATGGTCACGCTCGGCGACAGTCCGTCGGAATTGATGCAGGCCCGCGCGGCCGTCGAAGGCAGCGTGGCCGCGCTGGCCGCCGCTCGGATGACGGCCGCGATGCTCGACCGCCTGCGCCGCACCGTTCAGCGCATGAAGCGGCTCGCGGAGGCCGGCAAGTCCCCCGTCGAAGCCGACCGGCAGTTCCACATGCTGATCGCGGAAGCCGCCGGCAATTCGGTGCTCACGCGCTTCGTCGGCGAGCTGTTCGACAGCCGCCACGATCCGATCGCGACCGCGATGCGCGGCCACGCGGAAAATCCTCAGACCTGGACCGCCGCCGTGCGCGAGCACGAGGACGTGCTGCTCGCGCTGCAGGCCGGCGACCCGATCGCGGCCCAGACGGCCATCCGCGCGCATCTTCGCGCGTCCGAAGCGCGCTGGATCGAGGGCGGGCTGAAAGCCGATCCCGATCCGGATTGACCGCGCACGGGTCCCGGCAACGCGCTATTCAGCGCCTTGCAACGCTGCCCGTTCGCTGGCCCTACGGCGCGGCGGCAGCGTGCGCGGCACCAGGCGCGTCACCAGCACCGAGCCGACCACCAGCAGCCCCGCGGCCACCGCGAGCCCGGCATACGGCGCGCCGGTACGCGCGAACAGGACGCCGACCAGCCACGAACTGAACGCGCCGCCGAGCGAACCCAGCATGCTGATCACCGCGATGCCCGCCGCTGCCGCCCGGCCCGTCAGTTGGGCTGCCGGAATCGTCCAGAAAACGATCGGCACGGTGAACGCGCACAGCTGCGCGATCGCCAGCAAGGTCACGGTGATCCACACATGGCCGACCGAGAAGCGCAGGAGCAGCAGACTGCACGCGGTGACGAGCATGCAGACCACGGTATGCCACCGGCGCTCGCCGTATTGGTCGGAACTCCATGCGATCGCCACGTTGCCGATCATCGTGAATACGGAAATCAGTCCGGACAACCAACCGATTCCGGTGACGCTCGCCACCCCGGCCGATTTCAGCACCGTGGGCGACCAGAACGTCACCGTACCCATCCCGACGTAGACGCAGAAATAGATCGCCGCAAGCCCGAGCACGCGACCGTTGCGAACGATGTCGAGCACGCCGACCCGGCCATGGCCGACCACGGCCGAGGCCCGCTCCGCGTCCAGATCGCGCAAGAGCGCCTGCCGGTCCGCAGGCGACAGCCATGCCGCCTGTTCCGGCCGGTCGCTCAGCATCAGCGGCGCGACCAGCCCGAGCGCGATGGCCGGCAATCCCTCGATCAGAAACAGCCACTGCCATCCGCGTAACCCCATCGCGTCCTGCAGGTGCGCCATGATCCAGCCGGACAATGGTCCGCCGATCATCCCGGCGACGGGAACGGCGAGCAGCAGCACGCTGTTGACCCGGGCGCGCACCGTATCCGGAAACCAGTACGACAGGTACAGGATCAGGCCCGGAAAGAAGCCGGCCTCGGCGGCGCCGAGCAGAAAGCGCACCACGTACAGTGACACGCTGCCGGTCACGAACATCTGCGCCACCGTGCAAAGGCCCCACAGCACCATGATTCGCATCAGCGTGCGGCGCGCGCCGATGCGCGCCAGCACGAGATTGCTCGGCACCTCGAATGCGGCGTAACTGATGAAGAAGATGGCCGTCGCGGAGCCGAATACGGCTTCGCTCAAGCCGAGGTCCTGCAGGAACTGCAGCTTGGCGAACCCGATGTTGACGCGGTCGATGAAGTTGACGACGTAGCAGAGGAACAGAAACGGAATCACGCGCAGCGCGATCCGACGATACAACAAGGCAGGGGGTGACTCGGACATGGACCGCTCCCGGTATGTGGACATGCGTCACGAGCAAGCGAGGCGTTGCGAGGTAATTATACAAATCCCGTATTTCGGGATTTATTGGTAGTTAACACGAGAGAAGCCGCCGGGCGCCGTCCAGGCCATTCCGTCGATCTAAATTCGTCAGAATTGTAAGATAATTATGAAATTCCTTGATCGCTCGGACGACTATGCCCTCATCGCAAGGTATCTCGCGACACCCTATGTATACCCCACCTCAAAAATAAATATAATCCCTTATAATGAGATTTATAAAAACATGCCGCCAACGACGGTCGTGTGTCGATATCGCCCGGTACCCCCGAATTTCTTTCGGTTCGGTTACGCACCGTCGCCTTTCGCGGCGTGCTCGCTCGACGCGCGCCAACATGGTTTTCGAACGCGTCACCCGGTGTTTTTTTCTGCATATGATCGTCGGCAGCACTGGCCGCGTTGCATGGCGCCTTCGGAAGCCATCCAGCGGGCAGCATGAGCCGGCCTCAGCCGGCATCGAATTTGAGACGGGATGCATTCGCCACGCCATGAACCTGCGCGCTGAAACACTGTGCTTCTCGGATGTGTACCTCCACTCCCAGGCGATCGTGAACTGGTCGCAGCACTACGACCAGATCAGTCCGGGCACCGCGACGACCACGCTGCGCCAGGTCGCCGGCCAGCGTTTTCACGTGTTTCGCGAACGCATCAACCAGCGCGTGATGCAGCACGGCCTCGCGCCGCGCGACCGGCTCTGCTTCGCACTGCCGATCGCCAGTGCGGTCGCGCCCGTGGTCCAGGGGCGCACCGTCGAGCGCCCGAGCCTGCTGACCCTGCGCGGCGGCGAGGAGTTCGTCGCCCACCTGCCGTGCGACACCGAGGTGCTCGCCTTCACGATCGATCGCACGCTCACCGCCGATCGCGAACTGGACGAACTCGCGAACCTGCCCGCCCGCATCCTGAAGCAGCCGGTGCTGCCGATCTCGCCCGCCCGCTACCGCAACGCACTGGACGGCCTCGAACGCGTGCTTGGCCAGGCGCTCGACAGCGGTTCGCTCACCGCGCGCGATGCGTTCGACGAACGCGTGCTCGCACACAGTGTCGTCGGCATCCTGCTCGATCTCGTGCAGTCCGACGACCCGGATGCCGGCGCGCTGCCGTCGGCGTCGACGCAAAGCTACATCGTGCGCCGCAGCCAGGAAATCGCGCTGGAATGCGACGACGTCCCGACGGTCATCGATCTCTGTCACCACCTCCGGATCAGCCGCCGCACGCTGCAATACAGCTTCCAGAACGTGGTCGGCACCACGCCGACCGCCTACCTGCGCTCGATCCGGCTGAACGCCGTGCGCCGCTTCCTGATGACGACGCCCGACACGATGCGGATCGGCGACGCGGCAGCGCAATTCGGCTTTTGCCACTTCGGACGCTTCTCCGCGTACTACCACCAGCATTTCCACGAGTTGCCGTCGCACACCCCGCGCCTGAGCTGAGCCCCCCCGGACGCATGGCGGCGTCGCATCCGGGTAATCCCCTGCCGCCCCCGCGCATGCGGATTGCCGATTACGGACAACGCCCGTTTTTTCGGCACCGTAAATTTTGTCGTCGGCCCTGCTCGCATGCGCGCTGCACCGCATCGAGCGGCCGTCCAAGCGCATACCCGTGTCGTCGACGAAGGTCGGCATCGATTGCCGGCTCGTCAGGATCGGCCGCGGCACGGGGATATCGATCAGGCATGCCGGTGTCGATTCCTGACGGACGATCCGGCCAGCGGAACCACTCATGAACGAATCGTCACCCCGGTCCGAAGCTGGGCTCAGCAAGAACGCCGTCGGACTCTCCCACATCGTTTTCTTCGTCGTCGCCGCGGCGGCGCCGCTCACCGCGATGGTCGGCGCGACGCCCGCGGCATTCTCGCTCGGCAACGGCCCCGGCGTGCCCGGCGTATTCGTGCTGGCGGGCGTCATGTACCTGATCTTCAGCATCGGCTATGCGGCGATGAGCCGGCACATCTCCAATGCGGGCGCGTTCTACGCGTACATCGCGAACGGGCTCGGACGTCCCGCCGGCGTGGGCGGCGCGTTCGTCGCAATCGTCGCGTACAACGCGGTGCAGATCGCGATCTACTGCATGTTCGGCTTCTTCCTGAACGACAGCATCCAGCGGCACTACGGCGTCGACGTGCCGTGGTGGGCGTTCGCGCTCGCGTGCGTCGTCGCGGTCCACTTCTGCGGCGCGCGGCGCATCGAGTTCAGCGGCCGGCTGCTCGGCATGCTGATGATCGGCGAAATCGCGATCGTGATGCTGCTCGATCTCGCGATCGTCGTGCACGGCGCGAGCGCCGGCGGCTTCAGCGCGAAACCGTTCAGCCCCGCGCTGGTGTTCGCGCCCGGGCTCGGCACCGCGCTCGTGTTCGTGCTCGGCTCGTACATGGGCTTCGAGGCCACGGCGATCTTCTCCGAGGAGGCGCGCGACCCGAAGCGCACGATTCCGCGCGCCACGTACCTCGCCGTGATCCTCATCATGGCGTTCTACGCGCTGTCGTCGTGGGCGATCGTCGAGGCCTGGGGCGAAGGCCAGATCGCCGCGCAGGCGGCCCACGATCCGGCCAATCTGTGGTTTGCCGTCAGCGGCCGTCTGCTCGGCGGCATCGCGACGGACGCGATGAACGTGCTGCTCGTCACGAGCCTGTTCGCGGCCATCCTGTCGTTCCACAACACGATCACGCGCTATTTCTACGCGATGGGCCGTGAACGCGTGCTGTGGCGCAAGCTCGGCCATACGTGCCCCGTGCATCGTTGCCCGGACGTCGCCGGCAAGGTGCAGACGCTGATCGCGCTCGCGGCCATCGTCGGGTCGGCCGCGTTCCGCCTCGACCCGTTCGCGGTCGTGTTCTCGTGGATGAGCGCACTGGCCACGATCGGCATCATCGCGGTGCAGATCCTGGTGGCTGCCTCGGTGATCGCGTTCTTCGCGCGCGATCACCGCGACGCCGGCGTCGTGCATCGGCTGATCGCGCCGCTCATCAGCGTGATCGCGCTCGGCGCGTGCCTCGTGCTGGTCGTGCGCAACCTGTCCGTGCTGAGCGGATCGGATTCGACCTTCGTCGCGATGTTTCCGTATTTCCTCGTCGCCGTCGGCGCGCTCGGCATCCGCGCCGCGCTGCGCTTGAAGCGCAGCGACCCCGACCTGTATCGCGAACTCGGGCGCGCCGCCCAGTAGTCGCTGCCCGGAAGGTGCCGCGCCGCACCGTCGTCTCGTTGTTCACGCCCCGCGCATTTCCCGCTGCCGGCGCGACCCGCCATGCGTCGCGCCGGCACGGGTATTCCCTATCCCGATCGTGCGACAACGATTGCCGATAGCGGACAAGGCGCGCGATTTCATCGACATACAGTGAATGCGACGTCGAAGCAGCACGGTGGCAGCAGCCCTCGCCGCTACCTCGTTTCGCCCGACGATTCGCCCCTGGGAAACACGGAACACCATGATGAAAATTCAGAATCTGATCGACGGCAGGCATTGCGACGCAGCGGCCGGCCGTACCTTCGAAAAACTGGCGCCGGCGACCGGCGACTACGTGGCCGCCGTGCCCGCATCGACCGCCGAAGACGTCGATCGCGCGGTGCGTGCCGCGCACGCCGCGCTGCACGGCGACGCGTGGGCCCGTGCAGGCGGCCCGGCCCGGGCCCGCTGGCTGCTTCGGCTGGCGGACCTGGTCGAGCGCGACCGTGACGGGCTGGCGGAATGCCTGGCCGTCGAACAAGGGCGCCCGCTTGCCGAGATGCGGATGATGGACCTGCCGATGTGCATCGACACACTGCGCTACTTCGCCGGTTGGGCCGACAAACTCGAGGGCCGCACGATTCCGACCGACGGCTTCATGGGCCGCCCGACGCTCAGCTACACGCGGCGTGCGCCGGTCGGCGTCGCCGGCCTGATCATTCCGTGGAACGCGCCGTTGATGATCGCCGTGTGGAAGCTCGCGCCGGCGCTGGCGGCCGGCTGCCCGGTGGTCATCAAGCCGTCGGAGGACACGCCGCTGGCCGTCGCCCGGCTCGGCGAACTCGTCTGCGAAGCCGGCATACCGGCGGGGGTCGTCAACATCGTCCACGGCGTGGGCGCGGAAGTCGGCGCCGCGCTGGTCGCGCACCCGCTCGTGAACAAGATCAGCTTCACGGGCAGCACCGAAGTCGGCCGCGCGATCGCAGGCGTCGCAGCGAAGACCTTCAAGCGCGTCACGCTCGAACTCGGCGGCAAGGCCGCGCAGATCGTGTTCGCGGATGCCGATCTCGACCGTGCGATTCCGTCGCTGATGGCCGGCATGTTCGCGAACCAGGGGCAGACGTGCGCGGCCGGCTCGCGCGTGCTCGCGCACCGCTCGATTGCACGCGCCCTCGAAGAGCGGCTCGCCGACGCGGCCCGGGCGATGCGCGTCGGCCCGCCGTCGGAACCCGGCGTGCAAATGGGTGCGCTCATCAACCCGCGTCACCTCGCGCGCGTGCGCGCGCACGTCGAAGGCGCGCTCGCCGAAGGCGCGGTGCTGCTCGCCGGCGACGAACAGGTGCCGCCGCGCGGCTGTTTCATGCGCCCGACGATTCTCGGCGGCGTGCATCCGGACATGCGGATCGCCCGCGAAGAAGTGTTCGGCCCGGTCGGCATGGTCATGCCGTTCGACACCGAGGACGAGGCGGTCCGCATCGCCAACGACACGCCGTTCGGCCTGTCCGCGTCGGTCTGGACCCAGGACGTCGGCACCGCGCACCGCGTCGCCGAGCGGCTCGACGTCGGCGCGGTCGCCATCAATGCCTGGAGCCCGATCGACGCACGCCTGCCGTGGGGCGGCACCAAGCAGAGCGGGATCGGGCGCGACCTGTCGAAGGCCGCGCTCGATTCGTACCTCGAGGAAAAGATCATCACCGCAGCCCTGTAATCCCGCGGCGCACGTCGCGCCGCACTGTGTTCAAGCACTTCGTGAGAGAACTACCATGGACTACCAACAGCGACAAAAGCGATTCTGGCACCCGATGAGCTCGGCGGCCGCCGGCCATACGACCCCCACCGTGATCATCGAGCGCGGCGACGGCAACTACGTATACGACGTCGAGGGCCACCGCATGCTCGACGGCGTCGGCGGACTGTGGAACGTCAACGTCGGCCACAACCGGCCGGAAGTGAAAAGCGCGATCGCCCGGCAGATGGACGAGCTGTCCTACTACCAGACCTTCGACGGCGTCGCCCATCCGCGCGTGTACGACCTGGCCGACCGCCTGTGCGCGATGTTCGCGCAGGAAGACATGCAGCGGGTGATGTTCGGCAGCGGCGGTTCCGACGCGGTCGAGACCGCGCTCAAGATGGCGCGCCAGTACTGGGTCGCCGCGGGCGAGCCGTCGCGCACGAAATTCCTGTCGCTGCGCAACGGCTACCACGGCGTGCACGTCGGCGGCACGTCGATTGGCGGTAACGGCGTCTACCATTACAATCATGGCCCGCTGCTGCCCGGCTGCGTGCTGCTCGACACGCCGTGGCTCTATCGCAACCCGTGGAACTGCGACGATCCGCAGCAACTCGTCGAGCATTGCATCGGGCAGCTCGAGGAAACGATCGCGTTCCATGGCCCGCAGACCATCGCCGCGTTCGTCGCCGAACCGGTGCAGGGCGCCGGCGGCCTGATCGTCCCGCCCGCCGACTACTGGGCGCGCGTGCGCGCCGTGTGCGACCGGAACGGCATCCTGCTGATCGCCGACGAGGTGGTCACCGGTTTCGGCCGCACCGGCAGCCTGCTCGGCAGCCGCGGATGGGGCGTCGCCGCCGATATCCTGTGCGTCGCCAAGGGCATTTCCGCCGGCTACGTCCCGCTCGGCGCGACGCTGTACAACGGGCGGATCGCCGACGCGATCGAACATGGCGCGGGCTTCTCGCACATGGTCATGCACGGCTATACGTACAGCGGGCATCCGCTCGCGTGCGCCGCATCGCTCGCGGTGCTCGACATCGTCGAAGCCGAGGATCTGCCGGGCAATGCGGCACGGGTGGGCCAGCGCCTGCTCGAGCACTTGCTGCCGCTGAAAGCCGACTTCGAGACCGTCGGCGATGTCCGCGGCAAGGGGCTGATGCTGGCGCTCGATCTCGTGACCGACAAGGCCAGCCGCACGCCGCTCGATCCGGGCAAGGGGTTCGCGGCGCGCGTGGCGGATGCGGCGCGCAAGCGCGGCGTGCTGGTCCGGGCGATCGCCAACAAGGTCGTGATGTCGCCGCCGTTGACGCTGCAGCAGGACGAGGCAGACTTCATCGCGGTGACGCTGCGCGAGGCGCTGCAGGAGTGCTGCGCGGATTCGCGATCGATCGCCTGACCGCGCGGAACAGCCGGGCGCACGGACTTTTCGTCGAAGGTTCGTGCGCCGCGATCCGGCCTCGGTTCGACGAAGATCGCCGCGGGACGTCGAAGTCGACGATCGGCATCCCGCCTGTCGCAGTTTCGTTTTAAAGGAAGACAAGTCAAATGGAAAACCAGGCCATTGCATTCTCCGTGGAGAAATATCCGCTCGCACTTCGGCTGCTTCACTGGGTCAGGGCGATCCTGATCGGCGCGCAGCTCTGGACCGGATGGACCATGGTCCGGCTCGACGACAACCTGCCGGCCAAGTTCGACTGGTACTACCCGACCCACAAGGAGTTCGGCGTGCTCACGCTGCTGGTGGTCCTGACGCAACTGGCAATTCGCTCGATGAAGCCGTTGCCGCCACTGCCGTCGAGCCTGCCGAAGCTGGACCGGAAGCTCGCCAAGATCGGGCACTACCTGCTGTACGCGCTGGCGATCATCGTGCCGCTGATGGGTTATTCGATGTCCAGCACGTATACGCAGAGCGACGGCGTGCCGTTCTTCTTTTTCCGCGTGCCCGAGTTGCTGCCGAAGAACGACCACTGGTTCGAGGCATTCCAGTGGCTGCACAAGACGCTGGCCTACACGCTGCTTGTGCTCGTCGTCCTGCATATCCTCGCCGCGCTGAAACACCGGTTCTTCGACTCGAACCGAGAAAACGACGTATTGCGGCGCATGCTGTAACGCCACGGCAATACAGGGCCGCGATCCCGGCGACGCTCCGCATTCGGGTCGCTCGACCACAGCGGCCCGGTTTCTTTCATTTCAAATATTTCGTTTTACTAATTACTGACGGACCGTTTCGAGCGTCCGGCGCGCCCGCACGCCCCGCGAAAACGGCACCGCACGGCCCTACCGGCCCTCACCTGGAGATCGACGATGAAGAAGATGATCGCGGCCGTATCGGCCGCCGGCGCCATGGGATTCAGCCTGACGGCCCATGCGCAAAGCACCGTGACGCTGTACGGCCTGATCGACGAAGGCGTCAATTTCACGAGCAACGCGGGCGGCAGCAAGGCTTACCAGATGGTCAGCGGCGACACCGTCGGCAGTAACTGGGGGCTGAAAGGCACGGAAGACCTCGGCGGCGGGCTGACAGCGCTGTTCCAGCTCGAGAACGGCTTCAACGCGAGCACGGGTGCGCTCGGCGTGACGTCCAGGATGTTCGGCCGGCAGGCGTACGTCGGGCTCGATTCGGACCGGTTCGGCACGCTCACGTTCGGCCGCCAGTACGATCCCACGCTCGACATGTGGAGCCCTTTCACGGCCACCGGAAACTGGCTCGGCGACTTCGGCGCGCACCCGTACGACAACGACAATGCCGACTGGGACTACCGCATCCAGAACAGCGTCAAGTATGTGTCGCCCGCATACGGCGGCTTCAAGGGCGAAGTGCTCTACGGGCTCGCGAACCAGGCGGGCGGCTTTGCGCGCAACCGCGTGTACAGCGCCGCCGTGCAATACCAGGCGGGCGCCTTCTCCGCTGCCGTCGCGTACCTGAAGGCCAACAATGGCGGCGCAACCGCGGGCGGTGCATTGTCGAGCGACGATACGGTGTTCAGCGGCCGCTCGCAGCAGAACATCGATGTCGGCGCATCCTACAAGTTCGGCGACAAGCTGACGCTGTCCGCCGCGTATTCACACGTCGACGTGTACAACCCCGAGTCGAACCTCTACTTCGCGAACCAGCCGGCGGCAGGCTCGCAGAACGCGTGGAAATTCGACAACTTCGAGATCAACGGCCAGTATTTCTTCCGGCCGGACGTCTGGCTCGGGGCGGCCTATACCTACACGCATGCGCATGTCGCGACGGCCGCGGGCGATGCGTCGCCGAGCTGGCACCAGGTGTCGATGATGCTCGACTACGATCTCAGCAAGCGAACCTCGACGTACATCCAGGGCGCGTACCAGCATGCGACCGGCAATACCGGCACCGGCTTCGACTACGCGCACGTGCTCGGTACGGCCGGGCAGTCGTCGAGTCGCAATCAACTGGCGTTGCGCGTCGGGATGATGCATCGCTTCTGAACCCGGCGGAAAAACACGGGCTCGCGTGCGGCATGCGCGGCAGCCCGTGTTTTCCCGCACCGTCAGAACTGATGCCGCACGCCGAGCCGAACCGCGGTCTGCGTCGAGCCGGACGCCGCCCCGCCGAGGGCCGCCTCGACCTGGGCGCCGTAGGCACTGTCGTGCCCGCGTGCGAATACGGCATAAAGGCCGGTACGTTTCGACAGTGAATAGTCGGCGCTCAACGTGACCTGATTGGCCGAGCCGATATCGCCGCCGCGCTGCTGGTACTGGAACCCGCCGCCCAGTTGCAACGACGGCGTGAGCGCATAGGTCAAGCCGCCGTCGTAGGTCGTTGCCCGCAGCGGTGCGGCGGCACTGATCCGCACGTCCGACACCATGCCGAAAACGCGGAACTGGCCGAAGTTGTAGCCGGCCCCGCCCGAGAAATTGCGCAGATTGCCGCCGGACGTCACGTCGTGCTGGCCGAAATAGGCGAGCGCGGCGCTGAACGCGCCTTGCGTGTAGGACAGCATCGCGCTTTGCACGCTGCTGCGCGCAACCGTGCCGGGCACGTTGCCGAATCCCCACATGCCACCGAACGCCACGCCGCCGAATGTCGGGCTCACGTACTTCACCGCATTGTTCACCTGGACACCCCACACGCGGTTGTCGAGCGCACCGCCTGCCGACGCATTCGCCGGCAACCCCCATGCGAGCAGGCCGGCCGGCGTGTTCGCGCCGATCGCGAAAGCCGGCAGGAGATCGCCGACGAAATCGAACTGTCGCCCGAGCGTCACGGTCCCCCAGTCGCCGCCGAGCCCGACGTACGCTTGCGAACTGAACGCGGAGCCCGGCACGGTCAGCGTGCCGTCGGAGGTCTGGAACTGGCTTTCGAGCCGGAACACCGCATAGTTGGCGCCGCCGAGATCCTCCCTGCCCGTCAAGCCCCACACGTCGTTGCGCGACACGCCGGCCTGCAACGCGAGCTGGCGCCCGCCATGCGGGGCAGACGCCACGTCGCTCGTATAGGTCACACCCGTGTCCAGCGAACCGTAGAGCGTCACGCTCGATTGCGCGAATGTCGGTGCAACGGCACCGCAGCCGCACAATGCCACCATCCGGAACCACACTTTCATCTTCTTCTCCTCATTGAAATTTCGCGGCCGATGCCCGCGTGAACCGACCGGCTCGGCAGCCACATCGATTCAATGCGACTTCATTTCGTAAAATAGGAATCCATAGCAATTGATAGAGAAACGATCCGCCTCGACGCGCCGGAACGCTTACCGCACATGCATCGATGCGGCTCCGGTTGCCGCCCGCACGACTTACGTTAGACTACGGCCTGTCGCCCGCGGCCCTCGTACTCCGTGCCGCAGTGCGGCAATCCGAAACCGCATTCGTCTTTCCCGTTCCATTGCCGCAAGCCGCCTGAATCCCGGATCACGTCATGTCGAGCCTCACCAAAATGCTGTCCATCCTCGACGTCTTCTCTTCGTCCGCGACGTCGATGACCGCCGAGGAAATCGCCGAACACATGGGCTTTTCGCGCACCACGTGCTATCGCTACGTGAAGGAACTGGCTTCCGTCGGCCTGCTCGTCGGCACCAACGGCCGCTATACGCTGGGCCCGCGCATCATCCATCTCGACTACAACATGCGGCAGTCGGACCCGACGCTCATCGCCGCGAAGCCCGTCATCCAGAAACTGGTTCAGGTCACCGGCGGCGATGCGCTCGTCTCGACGCTGTTCGACGAGCAGATCATCAACGTGATGCACGAAACCGGCGCCGAGAACCTGCAGCTGGGCTTCGGCCGCGGCCGCATCATGCCGCTGTTCCAGGGCGCTTCGTCGAAAGTGATCGTGGCTGCGATGTCGCGCGCGCGGCTGAAGCGCCTGCACGAACGGCACAACGCCGAGCTGGGCGAGTTCGCGGCCGACTGGACACAGTTCTGGCGCGCCTGCCAGCAGATTGTCGACGCGGGCTACTGGATCTCGCGGGGCGAGCTCGACGCCGGGTTCGTCGGCATCGCCGCACCGATTCGCACCGCCAGCAGCGGCGAGGTCAACAGCAGCCTGTCGCTGATCTTCCGCGCCGAACACTTCGCGCTGTTCGACGAACACGTCCTCGGCAAACTGCTGATCGACGCCACCGCGCAGATCGGCGGCGCCACCTGAGCATTCGACCGTCGTCACATCCAACGCCGCGCCCGACGGTCCACGTGCCCACGGTCAGTTCATCTGCGTGATGAACTTGGTGACCAGATAGCCGTCGAACGTCTCCGTTCCGCCCTCACTGCCGAAGCCGCTGTCCTTCACGCCGCCGAACGGGATCTCCGCCGGCCCCATCCCGAAGTGATTGATGTTGACCATGCCGGCTTCGAGCGCCCGGCCGATCCGGTGTGCATTGCGCGCCGAAGCGGTGAACGCGTACGACGCGAGGCCGAACGGCAAGCGATTGGCCTCGGCCAGCGCATCATCGAGTTCTTCGAACGGCACGATCCCGACGATCGGGCCGAACGGCTCCTCGTTCATCAGGCGCGACTCGCGCGCCGGGCCCAGCACGACCGTCGGCGCGAAGTAGTGCCCCGGCCCCGCCGCCGGCACGCGCGCCCCGCCTGCGGCAATCTCCGCCCCTTTCGCTTTCGCGTCGGCGACGAACGCGTCGATTTCGGACACGCGCCGCGCGTGCGCGAGCGGCCCCATCGTGGTCCCCTCTTCCAGCCCGTAGCCGACGCGGATCTTGCCGACCGCTTCGAGATACGCGGCGACGAACCGGTCGAACACCGGACGTTGCACGAAGAAACGCGTCGGCGATACGCACACCTGCCCGGCATTGCGAAACTTGTACGCGGCCAGCATCGTCGCCGCGCGTTCGATTTCGGCGTCCGCGCAGACCAGCACCGGCGCATGTCCGCCCAGCTCCATGGTCATGCGCTTCATGTGTGACGCGGCCAGCGCGGCCAGTTGCTTGCCGACCGGCACCGAACCCGTGAACGAGATCTTGCGCACGAGCGGCGACTCGATCAGCCGCGTGGACACGTCGCCCGGCACGCCCCAGACGACGTTCAGGCAGCCCGCGGGCAATCCGGCATCGTGAAAGATGCGCGCGAGCGCGACGATCGCGCTCGGCGATTCCTCGGGCCCTTTCAGCACCAGCGTGCAGCCCGACGCCAGCGCGGCCGCGATCTTGTGCATCGCCTGGCTGAACGGGAAATTCCACGGCGAGAACGCCGCGCACACGCCGATCGGTTCCCGCAGCACCGTCTGCGCGACGTCCGGGGAACGCGCTGGAATGACGCGGCCGTAGGTGCGGCGCCCCTCCTCCGCATGCCATTCGAGCTGCTCGGCGGACGACGCGACCTCGGCGATCGCCTCACGAAGCGGCTTGCCCTGGTCCATCGTGATGCGACGGCCGATGGTCTCGGCACGCTCGCGCACCAGCGCAGCCGCGCGGCGCAGGATGTCGGAACGGGCGAGCGGCGACTCGCGGCGCCACGTCGCGAACGCGCGATGCGCGGCGCGCACCGCCGCGTCGAGATCGTCCGGTGTCGCATGGGGCAAGTCGCCGAGCACGTCGCCGGTTCCCGGATCGAGAACGGGCTGCGTGCGCCGGCCGTCGGCCTGCAGGAACCGGCCGTCGATATACAGGTGGAGCGACGCGTAATCGCGTTGCGCATCAGACGCCATGCGGGAAGTCAGGGGCGTAAACGGGATCAAGACGGATACCTCGGTAGAAACTGCACGATGAGCCGGACGGTGCGACGATCGCATCACGCGGCCTGGCTCGGCGCACGCAGCAGGCCGCCGATTTCCTGCCGGAGGATCTGGTTGTCCTGCCGGACGAGCAGATGCCGGACCTTGCCGCGAAACGCCCTGAACTCGGGATCGGCCATCAGCACCGCACGACGCCGGGCGCGATCGTCCAGCGAATCGAACGCCCACAGATAGACGAGCTGGTTCAGCGGCCCGATTTCCGTCGCAAAACAACCGACCATCGTGCCGAGCGCCTGCTCCTGCGCGGCGCGCCCGCATTCCGCGTACAGCCGCAGATATTCGGCGACGCCGCCCGGCACCAGCGTGTAGGTGCGTTGCTCAACAAACATGTGCTTCCTCCGGTTGTCGCGGCGCGAACGCCTGAAAGGCTGCGCTCACGCGGGCCATGCCCACGGCATCCGTCTGCGCCGCGACGTAGCGATCCGGGCGCACCACCACGAGCGGGCCGGCGTGCCGGTCGAACCAGTCCGCCAGCGCGTTGTCGACATCCTCGACGCACGTGCTGCCGTGGGTGCTGGTCACCCGCCGCGCGCGGCCGATGCCGCTGCGCGAACGACTGACCTGGACGAACGTCGCGCCGAGCGCCGCCCAGTACGCACGATCGTCGTCGCTCAGGCACGCCTGCGGATCGCATTGCCAGCCGACGATCGAGAACCACGGGCCCAGCACGTCGTCGAGCTTGCGGCGCACGCCGTCGGCCGTTTCGACGTCGGGCTGCGTGATCATCCTGCCGACTGAATCGCCCTGAGCCCCCGGCAGCACGATGCCCCGCGTATAGCTCGGCATCGGCTTGAAACGCATCTGCAGGATGTAGTCCTTCAGGCCCGGCGCATACCGCGCGAGCCCGAGGAAGCAGTCGCGCAGGAACGCGACGAGCCGGTTGGTCGGCATCAGCATCGCGCCGAACGCGTCCGCCAGGTCGATCATCGCCTTCGCATGGTCGCGCCGCTCCGATTCGTAGCTGCCGATCACGCCGGGATGCAATGTGCCGTTGACGACGCCCGCCAGTTTCCACGCGAGATTGCCCACGTCGCGCAAGCCCGCATTCAGGCCCTGGCCGACCCACGGCGGCGTCAGGTGGGCGGCATCGCCGACGAGCGCCACGCGACCGACCAGGAAACGTTCGGCGAGGCGCGAATGGTGCGTATAGGTTCGCGCGCGCACGATCTCGATGCGATCGACGTCATCGACGTACGGCGCGATCAGCGCGCGGATCGAGTCCGGTTGCGCGATCGCCTCTTCGTCCTCATGCGGGAACACGAGAAACTCCCAGCGCCGGAAATTGAACGGCAGATAGATGCAGACGTTCGGGCGGCGCGGGTCGCAGTTCAGCGCCGTGCACGGCTGGTCAAGCCCCGCGTTCTTCACGTCGACCACGACCCATTTGATCGGATGCGTCGTGCCGGCCAGCTTGACGCCCAGCAGCTCGCGCATCGGGCTGCGCCCGCCGTCGGCCGCCACCACGTAGTCGGCCTCCAGCGCATACTGCTGCCCGTCGGTGCGGCGCACCTGCAACGTGACGCGCGCGTCGTCCTGTTCCACGCCGACCACTTCCTCGCTGGTCCGCAGCGACACGTGCGGATAACGGGCCAGCCCGTCGCGCAGCGTCCGCTCGGCCAGTTGCTGCATGAAGATGTTGCGCCGCCACCAGCCGAATTCGCGTCTCGACGGGCGGATGTCGGCAAAGCACTCGCCGTTCGCCTTGAACATGCGCAGCGGCACGTTCTGGATGATGTCACGGCTCAGTTCGTCGGCGAGGCCTGCGGTCTGAAACATCCGCAATGCTTCATCGTCGATGCCGACCGCGCGCGGAAATTCGACGATCTGCGGCGCCTTCTCGATGATCACCGTCGCGACGCCATAGAGGCCCAGCAGGTTCGCCATCGCCACGCCGTTCGGGCCCGCGCCGACGATCGCGACCGAGGTCCGCTCCGGATTGTTCGCTTTCATGCGTCAGCCTCCCGTGCGCCACGCCGGATCGTCGAGACGATCGAGCCACGTGCGCAATGCGTGGTTGAACGCAGCCGGCTGATCGTCGTGCACGTAATGCGTCGCGCCGGGAATGTCGATCCGTTCGATTTCCGCATTGGCGGCCGCCATTTCGGCCGCCACGTCCGCGGACAGGAAATCCGAGTCACCGCCGCGCAACAGCAGCGTGGGCACGTGCAGGTTCAGGACCAGCGGCCACAGATGGACGAGTTGCTCCGGCGTCGCGGCCAGCCGGGCCGCCGCGATCCCTTCCGCGTCGTGCCGCCACACGATCCGCCCGTGCGCATCCTCTTTCAGCGAGTGCGCGATACGCGAATCGAGCGCGGATTCCGCGATGTTCGGCCGCTGGCGCCGCCAGAACGCGCGCGCGTCGTCCCACGATGCGAACGCGTCCGGCGTGTCCTGCAGCTCGCGCTTGATGCGCTCCGAACCCGGCGAGCCGGCCGACGCACCGGGGCCCATGTCCTCGATCACGAGACCCGCGAGCCGTTCCCGCTGTGCCGCCGCGTAGACGAACGCATTGGCGCCGCCCATCGAGTGCCCGACCAGCACGAATCGTCGCAGGTCGAGCGCCTGCACCAGCGCGTCGAGATCGCGCACGTAGGTGGCCGCGTAGTAGTCCCGGCGAGGATCCCAGTCGCTCAGCCCGCGCCCGCGCTGATCGAGCGCGACGACCCGGTAGCGGTCGACCAGCATATCGGCGACAGGCGCCCAGGTCTGCGCATAACTGCGCAGACCGTGCAGCATCACCACGGTCGGCGCGTCGTCGCGCCCCCAGCCTACGTAGTGCAGCCGCAGCCCATCGTTATCGACCCATCCATCCCTGGCGGATGCCGTGTTCATCATGTGCTCCCCGGCCGGCATGCGCACTCAGACCAGACCGTCGCGACCGACGATCTCGCTCGCCTTCAGGCCGCCGAGCCGCGCGTGCAGCCGGCCGCGCGTCGCGAACGCGAAGATCACCAGCACTTCGTCGTCGTTGGGCGCATCGGGAAACAGGCACGTCACCGTGTCGTAGTGCGAGCGCACGTAAAGCGCATCCTTGTGCGCGAGCGGCACGTCGATCACCGTATTGATCGGGCCGCGCTTGCCGCTCGACGGCACCCACGATTTCCCGCCGCCCAACGCCGCCCGGATCGGCTCCGCGAAGATCGACGTGAGGAACGCGTTGCCGTGTTCGTATTCCCCGGCCGAACCGACCAGGCAGGCCTTGCCGTAGCTCTCGATCGCGCGGCCCACGGCGAGTTCCTCGATGCGTCGCGCAAACTCCTTGCCGAGCGCGGGCGACGGGCGCACGAGATCGTCGAGGTTTTCGCTGAATCGCCCCGCATACGGGTTGTGAACGGCCGCGGCGATCACGATCTTGCGCAGCGGCTCGCCATCCGCGAGCTGGCCGGATTCGTTCGCGAGCGAGTCCTCGATCTGCGTGTACCACTTGCGGATATGAAAACCTTCGAAATTGGCGATCTTGCTCATCAGTATTCCTTTATAAAACGTCGATGATTCGTATTGAAAGGCAGCGCTTCAGTCGAACAACGGCTCGAGCTGGAAGGGATCGCTTGGCGCGTTGTAGCGATGCAGCACGCGTTTGCCCTCTTCGTCGTCCGTGACGGTTTCGCAGAAGAATTCGAGCCGGTTGCCGTCGGGGTCCGTGAAATACACGCCGATCCCGACCTTGTGATCGGTGATCTTGACGATCGGCACGTGGCGGCGGAGCAGCATCCCGTACAGGCGGCGCAGTTCGGTCAGGCCGCCGGCGATTTCGAGGCCGTAGTGCTGCAGGCCGATCGTGCCGAGCTCCGCATCCGACGCCGCGCGAATCAGCGCGATATCGTGGTGCTTCTGGCCGAACGACATGAACACCCACTGCTCGCCGCGCGCGGTTTCCGTCATGCCGAGCACCTCGGCGTACCAGGTGCTCGAGTGAACGGGATCGCGCACGAACAGCGACAGGTGGGTGCGCTGCACGCACGGAATCGGCAGCGGCAGGCCGCTCGCGTTCGCACGTTCGGCGTATTGCTGGATATCGGACGGTGTCATCGCTCGCTCCGCTCAGTGGGTCGACTGCGCGTGGGCCACGAGCGGCGCTTCGAACGGGGTCCACGCCACGGCCGTGATCTCGCTGAAATCGCGCCATTCCTTGGTCCAGTTCCGGCCGCCGTCGCGCGATCGGAACAGGTGTCCGTACTTGGTGCCCGCATAGACGAGCGCCGGCTCGGCCGCATGGACGCCGAATGCCCAGAACGTGGAGTTCGGCAGCGTGTGCAGGTCCGTCTCGCGCCACGCGTAGCCGCGATCGACCGAGCGGTAGATGCGGCTGCGGGTGCCCGGCGTGCCGTCGCCGATCGCCATCAGCAGTTCGCCGTCCGGCGTCGGCAGTTGCACGACGGTCCGTGTGTAGTACAGTCCGTCGAAGCGGTCGCGCGACTGCTTGCCGTCCCACGTCAGGCCGTCGTCCTCGCTCACGTACACGGCGTTGACCGTCAGCAGCACCGTGGTCTTCGGCTGGCCTTGCGTGGCAGGCAGCACGGCGATCGCGTGAATGTCGCTGTTGCGAATCGCGCTGCCCGGGCCGTCCACGCGCGTCCAGCTCGCACCGGCATCCCGGCTGCGCCACGCGCCGCCCTCCTCCACGCCGTACCAGACGTTGCGACCGTCTTCCGGGTCCACGCAGATCGTCAGCAGCCGCGGACGATTGACGCCCGAGCAAAATTCCGGAAACTCGGGCGCCGTTCTCGCCCAGGTCACGCCCGCGTCGCTCGACTTGTACAGCGCGGCGCGCGACGGCGCGCCGGTGCCTGCATAGAGCACCGCCGGGTTCGCCGGGTCGATCGCGATAGACCAGACCGTCTGCCCGTTCAGCAGGTTGTCGGGCCGGAACCAGTGCGCGCCGCCATCCTCGCTGATGCACAGCCCCGAATCGGCGCCGGCATAGACGCGCGACGGCGTCGCGGGGTCCACCGCGAGCGCGCGCACGATGCCGTCGAACTCGATCGGTTCGGCAAGCCCGAGGCGATGCCAGGTCGCGCCGTCGTCGTTCGAGCGCAGGATGCCTTGCCCGGCGGTGGCGACCAGTACGGTTGCGGTCATGAAATGCTCCTTGTGTCAGAGAAAAATGCCGCGCGTGAGCCCGCCGTCGCAGCCGATCGATTCGCCGGTGATCGAGCCGGATTTCGGCGACGCGAGAAACGCGACGATCCACCCCATCTCTTCCGGCTGCAGCACGCGGCGGATCGGCGTGACCTTCACGTAGTTGGCCTCGACCTCCGCGGCCGTGAGCCCCTGCTTCTGCGCTTCCTTCTCGTAGAGCTCGTGGATGTGCGGCGTCTCGACGACGCCCGGGTGAATCGTGTTGACCGTGATGCCGAACGGGCCGAGCTGGTCGGACAGCGTCTTGGTCAGATGCACGATCGCCACGTTGCGCATGCCGGACAGTTGCTTGCTGCCGCGGCCGGTCAGGCCGCCGATATTGACGATCCGGCCGAAGCCGTTGCGCCGCATGTAGGGCGCGGCCGCCTTCGCGCAACGCAGGTAGCCGACCACCTTGATATCGATGTCCTGCAGCAGCCCCTGCGGGTCGGCGTTTTCCAGCTCGGCCCGTACGAGCCCGCCCGGGTGCGCGGCGCCGTTCAGCAGGATGTCGAGCCGGCCGAAGCGCTCGACGCTCGCGGCCATCGCCGCTTCGACGGACGCCATGTCGGTCGTGTCCAGCGTGACGGGCAGGATTGCGCCGGCCGCGCTGCCCAGCGGCGCGAGCGCCGCGCGAATCTCGGCGGCCGCGACTTCGAGGTGTTCCATGCGTCGCGCGGCGATCGTGACGTTGACGCCTTCGCGCGCCAGTTCGAGCGCGACCGCCTTGCCGATGCCCATGCTGCCGCCGGTGATGAACGCGGCTTTTCCGTGCAGTTGCAGATCCATATCGATGAAAGGTGAGAGTCGGGATTGAAGAAAGGAGCGCGTTGCGCGATCAGGACAACTGCATTTCGATGAGCGTCGGCCCGTCGGTGCGCGCGAGCGCGCCTTCGAGCGCCTGCGCCAGCGCCTGCGTCGTGCTCGCACGTTCGGCCGGCACGCCATAGCCGCGCGACAGCGCGAGCCAGTCGATCGGCGGGTCGTCCAGTTGCGTCAGGCGGCTGGCGTGCGGCGTGTCGGCCGGCAGGCCGCTGCGCGCGAGCTCGGTCTGCAGGATCCCGTAGCGCCGGTTCGATGCGATCAGCATCACGATCGGCAAACGCTCGCGCGCCATCGTCCACAGCGACTGGATCGTGTACTGCGCGCTGCCGTCGGACTGCAGCGCGAACACGCGGCGATCCGGACACGCGACGGCGGCGCCGAGCGCCACCGGCAGGCCCTGGCCGATCGCGCCGCCCGTGTTCGTGAGGATGGTGTGGCGACGCGCGCGCGCCGAGGCGGTCACGAACGGGTAGCCGCACGTGCCGCCTTCGATCGACACGATCGCATCGGCGGGCAACGCATTCGCCAGCACGCGGCCGACGGCCTGCGGCGTGAGCGGCCCGTCCTCGACGCGCCAGCGCTCGACGCCCACGCCATCGTCGTTCGCCGCCGCGCCGATACGCTCGGCCAGCGCCTCCAGCGCGTCGTCCGCCGCCTCGCCCGGTGTTGCGAGCGTCGTGATGTCCTCCGGCCGCGCGAGTTCGCCCGGAATACCTTCGTAGCCGAAGTAGGTAACGGGCGCGAGCGCGCCCGCCAGCACCACGCGCCGTCCGGCCAGCGCCGCGAGCGCCGGCTCGGGGAAATAAGGCAGGCGGTCGATGTCCGGCAGGCCGCCGCCGCGCTCCGCCCGCGCCGGAAAAGTTTCGCTGAAGCAGGTCGCGCCGGTCGCCGCCGCGATGCGCGCCGCCGCACGCTGCCCTCGCGCCGACAGCGCGCGGGCGCCCATCAGCAGGACGGCGCGCTGGCCACTGAGCAGCAGATCGGCCACCCGTTCGACCCGAGCGGCATCGAACGACACCGCGGCCGGGCGAACGACGACGGGCGACGCCGCGCCGTGCACCCGGGCCGACTGGAGATCGACGGGCAGCACGAGCGTCGCGACACCGCGCTGCGCGCCCATCGCAGCGGCAATCGCGTCGGCCGTATCGGTCGCAAGGTCCGTGTCGCGCGCCACGCTGCGGTACCACACCGACACCGGACGGGCGAGCGATTCGATGTCGGACGTCAGCGGTGCGTCGTACTTCAGATGCTCGCGCGTGTGATCGCCGACGATGTTCAGGATCGGCGTGCGGGCGCGACGCGCATTGTGCAGATTGGCGATGCCGTTGGCGTGGCCGGGCCCGAGGTGCAGCAGCGTCATCGCGGGCTTGCCGACCATGCGGCCATAGCCGTCGGCGGCCCCCGTGCACACGCCCTCGAACAGCCCGAGGATCGAGCGCATGCCCGCCACGGTGTCGAGCGCACCGACGAACGGCATCTCGGTCGTGCCGGGATTGGCGAAACAGACGTCGACGCCGGCGTCTCGCGCCGTGGTGAGCACGACGCTCGCCCCGCTGCTTGCTTCGGTCACGCTGTCCAACTGTGGGAGGTTCATGCGGCTACTCGACGGGTTTGGCTGAAGTGTTTTTACTTTAATCCCGAATTACGGGATTTGTCAAACAACTCGTCTCGCTTTCGCATCCGCCATGAAGCTCACGTTTACCTTCGTAATCGCAGAAATTTCCGAATCGACGAGACGAACGCCTGTCTCTATCTTTGCCACAACAGAATTGATTTCCCATCATTCGGAATTTAATGAAATCGACACATCCCGTTGACCAGGCCCGCGTCTCCTGCCGTTTCGCTTCGGATGCCAAATCTCAAAATTACGATTGCAAATGCCTCTCATTTGCATTAAATTGCCGCGCAAATGTACTGTTTGGAACACAGATGCCGGCGCCAGGCCGCCCGCCGTGCCCGAACGCGAATCACACAAAAAGGAGGGGTATGAGCAGGAGGAACTGGGCGGCCGCACCGATGGCCATCGTCGTCGGCACGGCCGGCATGGGCGCCGCCGACGCGCAGGAAGCGGCGCTGCCCACCATCGAAATCTCCGCGCAACGCGCGACGGCGCCGTTTCGCACACGCGAATCCACGAGCGCGACGCGCAGCGAAGCGGACGTGATGGAGATTCCGTTCGCGGTCAGCAGCGTCGATACGAAGCTGATCCAGACCGTGGCCGCGACGCGCGGCGACGATCTTTACGACTGGGTCGCGGGCGTCTCGCGCCAGAACAACTTCGGCGGCCTGTGGGACAACTACGCGGTGCGCGGCTTCGCCGGCGACGGCAACACGTCCGGCACCGACTACCTGGTCAACGGCTTTTCGTGGAATCGCGGCATGAGCGTGCCGCGCGACACCGTCAACCTCGAGCGCATGGAAGTGCTCAAGGGGCCGGCGTCCGCACTGTACGGCCGCGGCGATCCGGGCGGGATCATCAGCTATACGACGAAGCAGCCGCAATTCGCACGCGCGAACACGATCGGCGTGTCGGCCGGCAGCTACGGCGCGTTGCGCCAGACCCTCGATTCGACCGGTCCCGTCACGAAATCGCTGGCGTACCGCTTCGTCGCGATGAACGAGAACAACGGCAGCTTTCGCGACACGGTGTCGAGCAAACGCTACCTGTTCTCGCCGTCGTTCACCTGGGACATCGGCGCGGACACGACGCTCCACTACGAGTTCGAGAGCGCGCGTCAGAGCGCACCGCTCGATCGCGGCGTGCTCGCGGTCAACGGCCAGCTCGGCATGATCCCCGCGTCGCGCTTCCTCGGCGAGCCGCGCGACGGCGACTACGACGTGCGCAACACGGGCCACCAGTTCACGCTCGAGCATCGCATCGATTCAAGCTGGTCGATCAACGCCGGCGTCGCGCAGCGCAACACCGACCTGTCGGGGCGCTCGTCCGAGGCATTCTCATTGCAGCCGGACGGCCGCACGCTGTGGCGCCGCTACCGGCAAGTCGCATTTCACTCGAACGACCTGCAAGGCCGCCTCGAGACGACCGGCACGTTCCGCACGGGCGGCATCGGCCATACGCTCGTGATGGGCGTCGATGCGTATCGCTTCAACTACGACCAGTTCGTCACGCGCTCCACGCCGACCGCCGCGGCGCCGTATGCGATCGACATCTTCGATCCGGTCTACGGCCAGCCCGCGCCGACGCCGCGCACCGCGACCAACCTGCTCGAACGCGACGACGGTCAGGGCGTCTACGCGCAGGACACGCTCGCGTTCGGGCCGCACTGGAAAATCCTGGCCGGGCTGCGCTGGGATCGCTTCCACCAGTCGATCGACAACCGCCTGAAGGGCGTGACGACCAGCCAGTTGCAGACCGCGGTGAGCCCGCGCATCGGCGTCGTGTATGAAATGAGCCCCGCGTTGTCGCTGTATGCGAACACCGCGTACTCGTTCCGGCCGAACAACGGCGCCGACATCAACGGCAACGCGTTCGATCCCGAGAAGGGCCACGGCTACGAAGCAGGCGCGAAATGGGCCGGCGCGCGCTGGCTCACGACCGTCTCGGCGTTCTACGTCACCAAGCGCAACGTACTGACCGCCGATCCGGCGAATGCGGGCTTCTCGCGCGCGGCCGGCGAAGTACGCAGCCGCGGCGTCGAATTCGAATGGAGCGGCGACCTCGGCCACGGCCTGCGCGGCATCGCCAACTTCGCGTACGTCGACGCCGAGGTCACGCGCGATTCCGTGCTGGCGTCCGGCTCACGCCTCGTCGACGTCCCGCGGTTGAGCGGCAGTGCGCTGCTGATGTACGAGACGACCCTGCCGTTCGCGGACAAGGCCGGCGCCGGTGCCGGCGTGATCTATGTCGGGCGCCGGGCCGGCAACACGGCCAACACGCAGGACGGCTTCGAGCTGCCGGCCTACGCGACCGTGCAGCTCAACGGCTATCTTCAGGTCAACAAGCACCTGCGTGCTTCGGTTGTCCTGAACAACCTGTTCAATCGCACCACCTACGTCAGCTCGTACAACAGCCTGTGGGTCACGCCGGGCGCGCCGCGCAGCCTGTTCGCGTCGCTCGCCTACTCGTTCTAGGGCGGCCGGGGCGGCTGACCGGCTTCGCGCGTCAGCCGCCGACCACGAACCGCGCGGCCAGTGCGAGCAGCAGCGCCGGCAGCATCACGCACGCACCGACCGCGAGGAATTCGCCGAAACCGATCTTCAACCCTTCGCGCCGGATCGCCGCAAGCCACAGAATCGTCGCGAGCGACCCGGTAACGGACAGGTTCGGGCCGAGATCGACGCCGATCAGCATCGCGTCGATCACCGCTTGCGGGCTGTGCGCGGCATCGATCGTCGAGCTCGCGATCAGTCCGGCCGGCAGGTTGTTGATCAGGTTCGACGCCAGCGCGACCGCGACGCCTGCTGCGGCCGCGGCAGCTTGTTCGCCGCCTTGCGTCAACTCGCGCAACAGCCCCGCCAGTACGCGCACCGCGCCGGTCCGGTCGAGCGTCTCGACGACGACGAACAACCCCGCGACGAGCGGCAGCACGCTCCATGAAATCGCACGAACGATCGGCACGCATGCCGCACGATCCCGCATCAGCACGCAAGCGAGCGTGACGACACCCGCCAGCGCGGTGGGCAACCCGAGCGGGCGATCCAGGACCGACACCACCGTCAGTGCGACGGCCGTTGCCGCGATCCCCGCCAGCGCGATGCGTCCGCCGTTCGTCAGCGGCTGCACCGTCAGCCCGGATTCGCAATGGCCGGCAAGCGCACGTCGCTGCACGATCCGCAGCATGACGAACGTGCACGCGATCGACACGACGGACGGCACCGCGAAATGCGCGAGCCATACGCCGAGCGACGGCATGCGTGCGCCATACAGCACCAGGTTCGCCGGATTCGAAATCGGCAGCACGAAGCTCGCGGCATTGGCGACGAATGCGCAGCTGTACAGCAGCGGCATCGGGTCGGCCTTCGCGCGGCGCGCGGCCGCGAAGACGGCAGGCGTCAGCACGACGGCGGTCGCATCGTTCGACAGGAACACCGTGGTGCCGATGCCGACCAGGTAAACCAGCGCGAACAACCGCCGGGCCGAACCATGCGCGAGATTGACGACGTGCGTCGCGACCCAGTCGAACAGCCCCTCGCGACGGGCCACCTCGGACAGCAGCATCATGCCCGTCAGGAACAGGTACACGTCGCCGCCTTTCGCGACGGCGCCCAGCGCCTGTGCGACGGGTAACAGGTTCAACACGACGAGCAGCAGCGCACCGCTCACGGCCCACGTGGCCTCGGGCCAACCGAAGGGGCGCGTGATGACGCCCGTGGTGGCGAGCGCGGAAATCAGCCAGGCAAGCGAAACAGGATTCATGAGCAAGTCGACAGAGGCATGAGAATCGGAACGGCTTTCAAGAGGACGTCGCCGACAGGTCGGCCGGCTTGCCGCACACGCTGCTCAGCGCGCGTGCATGACCGAGCCACAGCGCGAGCGAGCCGGTCGACACGGCACCGAGTACGACGAACGCGGCCGGATAGCCGAAGTGCCGGGCGAGCACGCCGCCCAGCACGGGACTGAGCGCCGCGCCGATCCCCTGTGCGGTCGCGACGGCACCCTGCCCGGCATTCACGCGGCCGGAGCCATGCAGCAGGCGAACGACGAGCGCGGGCACGACGACGCTTTGCAGGCCGGCGCCGATGCCGTCGAGCACCTGCACCGGCCATACGCCCGCTTCGCTCATCCACACCGCGGCGACCGCGCCGCGTACCGGCAGCACGAGGTACGAGAACAGCAACACGCGCCAGTAACCGTGCGCGCGAATCAGCCGGGGCGCGAGCCAGGCCGCCGCGATCATCACGCACTGCGCGATGACGATGGTCTGTGCGGTGAACGCGCTCGCGTTGCTGCGATGCGTGACGACGACGCCCATCCCGTAGAGCGGCAGCATCGCGGCATTGCCGAGATGAAACAGCGCGAGCGATGCGCCGAGCAGAACCAGCAGCCGGTTTTCGGCGAGCGTGCGCAGGCCGCCGACGCGCGACGTCGACGCCGTGTCGAACGCATCGGGATGCGCAGCCTCCGTTCCCGGCGCGGCGCCGGCGGGATCGAGTCCGCGCGCGCACGCATGATCGATCGCCTGCCCGGGAATCGCGAGCGTGCTCGCGATGGCGAGGACCGTAAACGCGCCGACGAGCGCGAACACCGCGTCGAATCCGACATGCCAGCCGAGCCATCCCGCCAGCGCCGCACCGGCGACGTTGCCGGCGTGGTTCGCCATCTGATTGCGCGCGAACTGCCGATCGAAACCCTGCCGACGCACGATGCCAAGCGTCACGCCCGCGACGGCCGGCGCGAGCGCCGCGCCGCTGACCGCGGCCAGGATCTGCGATGCCGCCACCGCCGGATAGCTGTGGACGAACATCATCGCCAGCGACGCGAGCGCCGTCGCGACGGTCGCCACGACGATCAGCGCCCGCTTCGCGCGCACCGCATCGACGAGCGCGCCAGCCAGCGGCGTGACAGCCATCGCGGCAAGCCCGGCCAGCGTCATGACCGAGCCGATCGCATCGGCGCCCCAGCCGCGCGACAGCAGGATGACGCCGACGAACGGGCCGAGGCCGGCCTGCACGTCAGCCAGGAAGAAGTTGAGCGATTCGAGCGCGCGCGCCGGTCTCATGGTCGTCGCACGATCATTCGGCATCCGCATCGACGAGCTCGGCAATGTCGGTCACGTCGAGCGTCGCACCGTGCGGCGTAATGACACCGTGCCCCCACGCCTGCACATGGACGCCGGCTTGCAGGTAATCGTGCAACGCTTCCGCCGCATGCGGCGGCAGCCGCAGCGCGACGCCGCTCGTCAGCAGCGCACCCGTCAACTCGCCCTTCGGGCCGTACAGCGCAAACGCGACTTCGCCTCTCATTTCCATGGGCTTTCGACTCGCCCGCGGCGGCTTCGGTGCTGCGTGCGCAGGCCCGTCGTCGACGATGTCGACGCCGTCGCGCCCGGTCAGTTGCACGGCCGCGATCATCGCCGCGCGGCGCAGCCGGGCGCCCCGCACGCGGATGCGGTCGCCGACCGCGACACGGCGCACCAATTCGCGGCCCAGGTGCGGCGGTACGTGAATCTGCAGGTCACCGTTCAGGATGAAGCCGTCGATGTCTCCGTGCGGATTGAGCAGGAATTGCGTGACGCGGCCGCGCGTTTCGGGCAGGCAGGCGGGATCGATCCAATGCATGGCAGGACTCCTTTTGATGGATTGAGGAACAGCGCCGCGCGATCAGCGCGCGACATCGTCATAGAGATTCACGACATGGCCCGGCGCGCCGAACGCCGTCGCCTGCAGCGCTTCGCCGTATGCGTTGCGCGTGCCGTAGCCGACGGCGGCCACGCGCTCGCCGGGTACAAGCAAGTCGCCGAATTGCCGGGCGGCCGGAACGGTCAGCTTGACGACCGCACCGCTGTCGAGCATCACGCCGTCCGGCTCGCCGCGCGGCGCGCGCGTCACGCGGCGCACGACGCCGGACACGCTCAGGCGGGCGAGGTTGACGCCGCGCAGCATCGGAGGCACGGGCGCGACGGGCGCGGGCGGCCGATCGGACAGCGACGCGCCGGTGCCGTCGTTGCGGACCACGCGCGCACGGATTTCATCGTCGCCGCGCCGTTCGCCGGCTACCGTGACGCGCTCGCCCGCTCGCACGAGCGCCGCCAGTTGCGAACCGAGATGCGGCGGCAGACGGACAAGCGTGCCGTCGGTCAGCACGAAGCCGTCGACGGTCCCTTCCGGATTGATCGTCAGCCGCGACAGCGTGCCGGAAACCAGCGCATCCGCTGCGGTGTCGTTGCCGGGGCCGGCAGGCAAACGTGCGCGAGGCCGAGGAGGCGGCGGAGGGGGCGGCATGGCGCCGGCCGGGTCTTCCACATGCGGCGCCGGCGGCACCTGCGCGACGCTGACCGTTGCGACGGCAACGAGCGCGGCAGCGCAGAGCGTGCGATACGACCGGGGAACGGCGGCACGGCACCGCGGCCGCAATCGAACGACAGACAGGTAGCGCTTCATGACGGGCTCCGGCGACGGGTTGCGATGCATCGCTATCCGCAATACCCGTGCCAACCCACGGCGCCCCATGTGGCCAAGGGCCGAACGATGAAACCCGCCAGACATGTCGGATTTCCCGACACGTTGCTTCACCGGATGTCGTCGATCCCGACAGTCGAATCGGCCCTGCTAGTCGTCGCGCTCGATCCCGAGATTCGCCATGCGCGCATAGAGCGACTGGCGGCCGATACCGAGCTGCCTCGCGGCCTCCGCGCGATTGCCGTTCGCGCGTTCGAGCGCATGCAGGATCGCCGCGCGCTCGACTGTCGCCAGCGCGTCGGGCAGCGGCATGTCGAGCAGGTGCGCCGGAACTGCATCGGTGCCCGACTGGCGCGCCGGCACGACGGCCAGGCCGAGATCGGCCGCACTGACGGCCGGCCCGGGAGCGAGCGCGGCCGCGCGCTCCATCACGTTGCGCAGTTCCCGCACGTTGCCCGGCCAGCGGTGATCGAGCAACGCGCGCTGAGCGTCGTTGGTCAGATGCAACGGACGCATGCCTGCCGCGTTCACCAGGAAATGCGCGGCCAGCGGAAGGATGTCGGCCACGCGATCCGCGAGCGGCGGCAGGTGCAGCGGAATGACGTTCAGCCGATAGAAGAGATCCTCGCGGAACGTGCCGTTCGCGACGGCGGCGGCGAGGTCACGGTGTGTCGCGGCCACGACGCGAATGTCGATTGTCGTAGCGCGATCCGCGCCGAGCGGCGTCACCTCGCGCTCCTGCAGCGCCCGCAGCAGCTTGGCCTGCATCGCGGCGGGCATGTCGCCGATCTCGTCGAGAAAGAGCGTCCCGCCGTCGGCCTCGACGAGGCGCCCCGCGCGATCGGCATGCGCGCCGGTGAACGCGCCGCGACGATGCCCGAACAACTCGCTTTCGAGCAGATCGGCCGGGATGGCCGCGCAGTTGACGGCGACGAACGGCCCTGCATGCCGCGCCGATGCCGCATGCAGCACGCGGGCCGCCACCTCCTTGCCCGTGCCCGTCTCGCCGGTCACGAGCACGGTCGCATCGGTCATCGCAGCCCGGCCGACCTGCTTTTGCACGTCGCGCATCGCGGCGCTCACGCCGAGCAGTCGCGGCCGGTCCGCTGAAGGTTCGCCTGCGAAACCGCCGTCCTCCGGCGCGGGCGCGGGCGGCTGATTCGCCGATACGACGCGTTCGAGCAGTTGCGCGATGTCCCGACGCCCGATCGGCTTCGTCAGGTGATCGAATGCGCCGAGCCGCATCGCTTCGATCGTGTTGTCGCTGGTCGCATGGGCCGTCAGCATGACGACCGGAATCGCGGCGAGCGCCGGATCGTCGCGCAGTTGCGCGAGCACGGCCAGCCCGTCCAGATCCGGCAGGCGGAAGTCCAGAAAGATGCATTCGATGCCGCCACCGTCGCGCAGCGCGCTCAGCGCGGCCCGGCCGGATGCGGCCTCGACCACCCGATGACCAAGATCGGCCAGCGTTTCGGCGAGGCCGTCGCGAAATGCCGCGTCGTCGTCGACTACGAGGATGTTTGCCATGGAATTTCAATCACGAATGCGGCGCCCTCGTCGAGGCGCGCCTGCCCGCCGTGCGCCGCCGCCACTTCGCGGACGACGGCAAGACCGAGACCCGTGCCGTCCGCGCGCCCCGTCACGAAAGGCTCGAAAATCCGCTCGCGCTGCGCGGCCGGCACACCGGGGCCGCTGTCCGACACGGCGATGCGCAGCCAGTCGCGCCCGGCGAACGGGCGCCGCTCGGCGGCGAGCGTGACCGCTCCGCCGTCGCCCGCGTGGTGCAACGCGTTGAGCAACAGATTGTCGAGCGCCCGCCGCATCTGGTCGGGATCGAAGGCGGGAAAATCCGACGGCCACGCGAGCCGTTCACCCTGCCCCGCGAGCGACAACGTCAAGTCGATCGCCTGCCGCTGCGCAAGCTCGCGGTGTGCTTCGACGACCTGCGCGAGCCACGCGTCGACGTCGACGCGTGTCGCATGCGGGCGCACCGGCTGCGTCAGCGCGAGCAGGCTCGACAACTGCGCATCGATGCGCTCGATCTGCCCGAGGATCACGCGCAGTGCATCCTGCTGCCGCCGGCCGTCGCCCGCCAGCGCGTTCTCCGCCTTCAGCCGCATCGCGCCCATCGGATTGCGAATCTCGTGCGCGACTTGCGCGGCCAGTTTGCCCAGCATGCCGAAGCGCTCGGCCTGCGCGAGGCGCGTACGGAGCTCGTCGGCCTGCTGTTGCAGTTGATCAGCGCGCCGCGCCCGCTCGTTGAACGCATCGATGACGCGGTCGAGATCGGGTTCGCCGACGTACGGCAGGTGATGCTCGCGAACGTCGGGGCCCAGCCCGCTTTCGATCCGGGCGAGATTGCGCTTCCAGCGGCGCAGCGCCACGGCCAGCGCCGCCGCGATCGCGAGAATCACGGCGAGCACGGCCGCGAGGCCCGTTGCCAGCAATTCCCCGTGCCGGCCCAGCGGCGGGCGCGCACGGGTCAGCATCCAGACGTACAGCCCCGATCCCCCGCGTACCGGACAGGCCGCCGCGATCACGGCGTCCTGCGCGCCTTCGACGACGTTCGCCGTCGCGCCATGCGTCGCGGCCGCGGCACGCAGCGTGCGGAGGATCAGCGGCGTTTCCGCTTCCGGAACATCGTGTTTGACGCCGCTGCCCTGATAAGTGGGAAAGGAATAGGCGAGAAAGCCGCTCGCGGCGGGTGCGGCGGAGGGCATCCAGAACCCGCCCTCCATGTCCGGGGCACGCGAAAGCACGATGTCGAGGATCGCATGCATCAGCTCCGGGGCAGGCCCGTCGGCCGCCGACGCGGCAGAGGCGCCGTAACGCGAAGCGACCGCTTCGCATGCCGACGCGCCGGCCGCCTTGGCGCTGGCCACCTGCTGACTCTCGGCGGAACTCGCCGTGACCCAGACGACCGCGACCAGCGTCGCGCACAGCGCCGCGACGACTGCCCAGAGCATGACGAGTTGGGTGGAAAACGACGGACGCTTCATTGAATCGAGGTGGTAGTCGAGGACGACAGAATAACGTATTGCATCTCACGTGAAGCCGCCGCGACCGCCATGCATCGCGCCGACGGCCTGGCGGGCCGGAACGGCGGCGGCTCGTCCCGGAAAGCCGGGCGAAAGCCTCGGGCGCTAGACTGCACGCGGTCCCGCGTCCAACCCGAAACGTCCTCGTCGAGCACCCCATGCGCACCGTTTCCGTTCGAGCCTTGTTCGCTGTCCTGTTCGCCGTCGGCACGCTCGTCGGCACGGCCTCCGCCAGCCGCGCATGCGACGTGCCCGCCCCCGTGCGGACGATCGATCCGCCCGGCTACTACGACGACCCCGCCGGTTATGCGCGCGACGTGAAGCCGATGCGCGACTTCGTCGCGAAGCTGAACACCGCGGCGGATCACGGCGACTGGTCGTGCGCATTGACGCTGCTCGACACCTGGGCGCAATCGGATGCGTTGATGGGCCATATCTCCGGTTATCAGGGCTACTACGAACGCTCGTGGGCCGGCACCGATTTCGCGATGGTGATCCTGCGCATGCCGCGCGGCTTGCGTGAAGCGAACCGCGCGCCATTCAACGCGATCGATCCGTGGCTCGAACGCATCGCGATCGCGACGCGCAATGCCGAAGCGATCAACCACCTGCACAACAATCTCGTGTACTGGGCAGGGCTTAACCTGATCGCGATCGGCACCGTCACCGACAATGCCAGCCTGATCGACTCCGGCTTGCTGCGGGTACGCGAAGGCATTCGCGACATCCGCCCGGACGGGTCGCTCGAGCGCGAGGTCAAGCGCGGCGACCGCGCACTCCACTATCACACCTTCGCGCTGCTGCCGCTCGTGTTCGCCGCCGAGCTCGTGCAGCGGCGCAACATCGATCTCTATCGCGAAAACGACGGCGCGATCGGCCGCCTCGCGAACCTCGTGATCGATGCGGTGCAGGATCCCGCGAGTTTCAGGAAGATCACGCCAATCAAGCAGGACCTGTTTCCGTGGACGTTCCGCGACGAACTGAGCTGGGTCGAACCGTACGACGCGCGCTTTCACGATCGCCGCCTGCCGGCGATCATCGCGCCGCGCCGCCCGTTCGCCGAATGGCGGCTCGGCGGAGACGTGACAGCGGCGTGGGGCGCGCCGCTGCCATGACGCACGGCGCATGCGGTCAGAAGCGGTGGCGAATGCCGACGATCGCCAGTTCCTGGGTCGCCTTGCCGCCATCGACATACGCGTCCGCGATCACCGCCTGCGCCGGGCCCGCGCCGTTGCTGCCCGACGCGTGCCCGTAGCTCATCGTCGCGTAGAGATCGGTGCGCTTGCTGAGCGCGTAGTCCGCCGCGAGCGTGACCTGCTGGTACGTCGCCGACGAATCGCCGTGCGATTTCAGGTAGTTGTAACCCGTCTCGAACAGCAGCGCCGGCGACGCCTGCCACGCGACGAACACCGAGCCGTTGTTGAAGCGCTCGGCCGCGCCGAACGTCGAATTTCCGTCGCGCAGATACTCCGCGTAGCTGTAATGGCCGCCCAGCGTGAATGCGCCGAGCACGTAGCTCACGCCGGCGCGCGCGATATTCACCGCGCTTGCCGTCGCATAGGCGTTATTGACCGGCGACAGGAAGATCGTATCGGCACTGCTTGCACCGCGCGTCGACAGCACCGCGTTACCGTTGTCCAGATGCGCATAGCCGGCGGCGACGGTCAACGGCCCGGCCGTGTACGACATCGCCGCGTTGTACGCCTGGCCCGAGCCGACCGAACCGGCCACGCCGCCGAACCCGTACATCGCGGCCACCTGCAGGCCGCCCCACGACGGGCTCACCCATTTGACCGCATTGCTGTTGCGGACCGAGCCGTCGGCGTTGTCGACGTCCCCGGGCGCCGTGAAGTACTCGAGAAAATTGTTCCCCTGCACCGGCAACACCAGATCCTGCAACGTATCCTGCTGACGGCCGGCCGTCACCGTGCCGAATCCGCCCGACAGCCCGACGAACGCCTTGCGTCCGAACAGCAGGCCGGCGCTCATCTTGCCGCTGTTCACGTTGAAGCCGTTCTGCAGGTTGAACAGCGCGCTCAGGCCGCCGCCGAGATCCTCCTTGCCTTTCAGCCCCCACTGGCTGACGGACATCTGTCCCGACTGCAGCTTGACCTGGTTGCTGGCGCCGCCCGTGTTATGCGTGTACTGAATCGATTCGTCGATGACGCCGTAAAGCGTGACCGAGCTTTGCGCAAATGCATTGCCGCACATGCCGGCCGCGCATGCGAGTGTGGTCGATGCGATCCATTTCATTGCCGTGCTCTCCTGTCGTTGCGTGGTTGATCCATCTGATTGACGTAATTCCGACATCATTCGGCATTCAATTCGGATAACGAATTGATATGCGTGATATCGATGCCGTTTTATTCCGAGGCTCACCGACTACGTGAATCGCCGGCGCCCCCTTTGAGCCCTACCTCACTGTGCGAGCGCGATGCCTGAACAGGCAGATCAGCTCGCTCGCCACGTGCGCGGCAGCAAGCGCGGTGATGTCCGCATGATCGTAGGCAGGCGCGACCTCGACCACATCCGCGCCGACCAGGTCGACCGACGTGAGCCCGCGGATGATCGACAGCGCCTGCGCGCTCGACAGGCCGCCCGGCACAGGCGTACCGGTGCCCGGTGCGAACGCCGGATCCAGCCCGTCGACGTCGAATGTGAAATAGGTCGGCCGCGCGCCGACGATCTCGACGATGCGTGCAATAGCCGCGTTCACGCCGTGCTCATGCACCCACGGCGCATCGAGCACCGGCACGCCCATGAAATCGTCGTTCCATGTGCGAATGCCGATCTGCACCGAGTAGGCGGGATCGATCAGCCCGTCCTTGATCGCCTTGTAGAACATCGACCCGTGATTGAGGCTGTCCGGCTGATCGTCGGGCCAGGTGTCGCAGTGCGCATCGAAATGGATCAGCGAAAGCGGCCTGCCGTACTTCTCCGCGTGGGCCACGAGCAGCGGGTAGCTGATGTAGTGATCGCCGCCGAGTGTCAGCATCCTTGCACCGGCATCGAGTACCGTGCGCGCATGCGCGATGATCGCCTCCTTGACGGTCGACGGGTTGTGCACGTCGAGCCAGCAGTCGCCGTAGTCGATCACCGCATAGTCGTTGAAGGGATTGATCCCCCACGGATACGGCAGCAGGACGCCGAGCTGGCTGCTCGCCGCGCGAATCGCGCGCGGGCCGAGCCGCGCGCCCGGACGGTTGGTGGTCGCGATATCGAGCGGCACACCGGTCACGGCGAGATCGACGCCGGCCAGCTCCTTCGTATACAGGCGCCGCATGAACGACACCACGCCCGCGTAGGTGTTCTCCTTCGACGAACCATATGGCGATTCGCGGCGGATCGCGCCGTCTCCGCGCACGACTGACTGCTTCTGCATGATGCGTCACCCCCCATTTTCGTGTGCCGACGATGCGGGCGCCCGTGTCAGATGCCCAGCGCGCAACCGTCCTTGCGATGGTCGGACGCGCCGATCAGCGTGCCGGCCTCCCAGTCGATCCGGATCGCCTGCGCGCCGCCGATCGCCCAGTTCGGCGCCACGAGATTGAAGCCGCGCCGCGCGAGCGCTTCGCGCGTCGCCGCGGGCATCGTGCATTCGACCTCCACCTGATCGGTGCCCGGCCGCGGAAAGATGCGCGGCAGGTCGATCGCCGTCTGCAAGTCCAGGTCGTAGTCGAGCACCTTCGACAGGAAGTGCGCATGCCCCATCGCCTGATAGTGACCGCCCATCACGCCGAACGTGATCTGCACCTTGCCGTCGCGCGTCACCATGCCCGGAATGATCGTGTGCATCGGCCTGGCGTGCGGCGCGATCGCATTCGGGTGGCCCGCTTCCAGCGTGAAACTCTGGCCGCGGTTGTGCAGCATCACGCCCGTTTGCGCGGACATGATGCCGCTGCCGAACGGATGAAACAGCGAGTTGATGAAGCTCGCGCAGTTGCGATCCTTGTCGACCACGCAGATATAGACCGTATCCTTGTGCTCCACCGGCGCCGCAACCGGCGCGCCGAGGGCGTGCAGCGCCGCGATGCGCTTGCGCAGCGACTCGACGGACGCATCCGACAACAGCGTATCCACGTCCATCGGCCGATAGCGCGGATCCGCCAGCAGCACGTCGCGCAGCGCATACGCGACGCGCGCGGCGTCGATCTCCCGGTGCAGGCGCTCGGCGCCGAGCGGATCGTCGTTCGCGTCGAATCCCTCGAGCAGCTTCAGCATCAGCAGCGCGACGACGCCCTGCCCGTTCGGCGGGCATTCGTGCACGTCGTAGCCGCGAAAGCGCGCGGTGATCGGCGTCACGTATTCGCCACGGAACGCAGCGAAGTCGTCCATCGTGTGCAGGCCGCCCATGGCGCGCAGGCGGGCCACGATATCCTCCGCGATCACGCCTTCGTAGAACACGCGCGGGCCCGCTTGCGCGATCGTCTCGAGGGTGCGCGCAAGCAGCGGCTGCCGATGCACGCTGCCCGCGCGCGGCGCCTGGCCGGCAACCAGCATCTGCGCGCGGCTCGTCGCGTCCAGCGACAGCAACTGCACCTGGTGCGCCCAGTCCGCCGCCGCGCGTGGCGCGACCGCATAACCGTCGCGGGCGAGCCGGATCGCCGGCGCAAGCAATGCGGAAAGCGGCAGCGAACCATGATCGCGCGCGAGCGTCGCCCACGCGTCGACCGCGCCGGGCACCGTCACCGCGTGCGGCGAGTGGCGGTCGATCGACGTGACGCCGAGCGCGCTCAGCCGCTCGACGCTGGCGGCGGCCGGCGCCCAGCCTGACCCGTTGAAGCCGACGATGTCGTCGCCGCCGCCGCGGGAATAGAGCGCGAAGCAGTCGCCGCCGATGCCGGTCGAGCCGGGTTCGACGACGCATTGCACCGCGCACGCGGCAATGGCCGCATCCATCGCGTTGCCGCCTGATTCCAGGATCCTGACGGCAGCCAGCGTCGATGCGGGATGCGACGTCGCGGCCATCGCTTCGGTCGACATCACGAGCGAGCGGCCCGGTTGTTCGAAATTCCTCATGGTGTTCTCCCGATTCAGCGTGCGGCCAGCGACCGGCGCCACGCGAGCGTGTCGTCGAGCGCCTGTTTCGACGCATCGAACAACTGATCGATTTCGTCGTGCGTGATGATCAGCGGTGGGCAAAAATTGAACGTATCGCCGAGCGCCCGCGTGATCACGCCGTACGTCAGCGCCCGCTCTCCGGCATGGATCGCCACGCCTTCGGACGGCGCGAACGGCGCTTTCGTCGCCTTGTCGGCGACCAGTTCGACGGCCGCGAGCAGCCCGGACCCGCGTGCCTCGCCCACGAGCGGATGCGCGGCGAGATCGGCCACGCGCTGCTGGAAGTGCGGGATCACGCTGCGCACATGGTCGAGCACGCCGTCTTCGTCGTAGATGCGCAGCGTCTCGAGCGCGACGGCCGCGCAAACGGGATGACCGCTGTACGTGAAGCCGTGGCCGAAGGTGCCGATCTTCTCGCTTTCGGCCACGAGCGCGCGATAGATCGCGTCGTTGACCATCAGCGCCGAGATCGGCAGGTAGCCGGCCGACAACTGTTTGGCGACGACGATCATGTCGGGTTGCATGCCGAAGGTTTCCGAGCCGAACATGTTGCCGGTGCGACCGAACCCGCAGATCACCTCGTCGGCCACGAGCAGGATGTCGTACCGCTTCAGCACGCGCTGGATCTTTTCCATGTAGGTGGCCGGCGGGACGATCACGCCGCCCGACGCCATGACCGGCTCGGCAAAGAACGCGGCGATCGTGTCGGGCCCTTCACGAAGGATCAGTTGCTCGAGCGAATCGGCGCAGCGCGTCGCGAACTGCTCCTCCGATTCGCCGGGCAACCCGTGACGATAGTAGTGCGGGCAGTCCGTATGCAGGACGCGATCGATCGGCAGGTCGAAATCGCGATGGTTGTTCGGCAGGCCGGTCAGGCTCGCGGAGGCGATCGTCACGCCGTGGTACGCCCGTGTGCGCGCGATGATCTTTTTCTTCAGCGGCCGCCCGAGCGCGTTGTTGTAATACCAGATCAGCTTCACCGCGGTGTCGTTCGCTTCCGAACCCGAGTTCGCGAAAAACACCTTCGACATCGGCACCGGCGCCATCGAGATCAGTTTCTCGGCCAGCAGGATAGACGGTTCGGACGACTTATGACCGAACGCGTGATAAAACGGCAGCTTTCGCATCTGCCGGTCAGCCGCGTCGGCCAGCCGCGGTTCGCTGAACCCCAGCGACGCGCAGAACAGGCCGCTCAGCGCTTCGATGTAGCGATTTCCTTCCGTGTCGTACACGTAGACGCCCTCGCCGCGCTCGATCACCATCGGCCCGACGTCGCGGTGGCGGCTCAGGTTCGTATACGGATGAAGGACGTGATCGATGTCGTTCTGCTTCAGCGTGTGCATGAGTACCTTCCTGGTTGAGTCTCTTCCATGGTCGTGTCTTCCGTGTGCGGAACCAGCCCGGATCGGCCGCCGGACCGCACTACTTGAGCCCGCCGGACAGGAACTTCTGCAGCCGGCTGCTTCTCGGCGTCTTCAAGATGTTGCGCGGATGGCCTTCCTCCTCCACCACGCCCTGGTGCAGGAACATGACGTGGTTCGACACCTCGCGCGCGAAGCCCATCTCGTGCGTGACGACGATCATCGTGCGTCCTTCGTGTGCGAGATCGCGCATCACCTTGAGCACGTCGCCGACCAGCTCCGGATCGAGCGCCGACGTCGGTTCGTCGAACAACAGCGCGTCGGGCTCCATCGCGAGCGCCCGTGCGATCGCGACGCGCTGCTGCTGGCCGCCGGACAGGTGCGCCGGATACGCATCGGCGAAGCGCGTCATGCCCACCTGCTCGAGATAGCGCTCCGCCCGCTCGCGCGCCTCCGCGCGACCGAGCTTCAACACGTGCAACGGTGCCTCGACGACGTTCTGCAGCACCGTCATGTGCGCCCACAGATTGAAATGCTGGAACACCATCGCGAGCCGCGTGCGCATCCGGCGCAACTGGGCGGGATCCGAGATCCTGATCCGGCCGCTGCGGTCGACCGACGTCCGCACCTCGCCGCCGCCGAGCGATACGCGGCCCGACGAAGGCGACTCCAGAAAATTGATGCATCGAAGCAGCGTGCTCTTGCCCGATCCCGACGAACCGATCACGCTGATCACGTCGCCGGGGTTGGCTGCCAGCGAGACGCCTTTCAGGACTTCGTTGTCGCCGTAGCGCTTGTGGAGATTTTCGACAGACAGTGCATTCATGTGGCGTTGCTCCGCGATTGCGCAAGCGTGGAAAGCGGCAATGGCCGCAGATGGACGAGCCAGCGCCGCTCGGTTGCCCGGATCAGCAGCGCGACGAGCCCGGTCAACGCGAAATAGACGGTGCCGACGGAAATGAACGCCTCGAACGGTGCGTAGTAGTTCGCGTAGAAATCCCGCGCGGCGCCCGTCAGGTCGATCAGCGTGATCGCGCTGACGAGCGACGTGCCGTGCAGCATCAGGATGATTTCGTTGCTGTAAGCGGGCAGGAAGCGGCGCAGCGCCGACGGCAGCACGATGCGGCGCCATGCGGTCGCACGGGACATCCCGTAGGCCTGCGCCGCTTCGATTTCGCCGTAGGCGGTGGCGCGGATCGCCCCGGCCAGGATTTCCACGGTATACGCACAGGTGTTCGCCGTGAGCGCGATCATCGCGCACCCGAACGGATCGCGCAGCAGCAAGAGCAGCGGATTGCCGCGCTGCCACGCGTCCTGGACCCACTGGAACTGGCCGAATCCGTAATAGACGATCATCAGTTGCGCGAGCAACGGCGTGCCGCGCATGAACCACGTGTAGACCGCCACGGGGCCATGCACGAAGCGGTTCGGCGACACGCGCAACACGGCCAGCGGAATCGCGAGCAGCAGCCCGAGGGCCAGCGAGCCCACGGTCAACTGCACGGTGACCCACAGCCCGCCGGCATACGCGCCGAGCAGCGGGATCCATTGTTCATGGCTCATCCGTGCAGCCTCCCCTCGCGCATGCCGCGGTTCAGGCGCACGCGGGCACGCGCCGCGCACGCCGTCGACCCCGACGTCACCAGCAGATACACCGCGCAGGCGGCGAGATAGAACGTCATCGGCGCCTGGGTCGTGCGGCCGGCCTGGTCGGAGATGAACATCACGTCGTGCAGGCCGATCAGCGACGCGATCGCCGTGGTCTTGAGCAGCACCAGCCAGTTGTTCACGGCGGCGGGCAATGCAAGCCGCGCCATCTGTGGAAGCAGGATGCGGCGAAAGGCGAGCCATCCCGAGAATCCGTATGCGCGCGCCGCCTCCATCTGGCCGCGCGGTACGCCGAGCATCGCGCCGCGGAACGTCTCCGTGTAGTACGCACCGAAAATGAAGCCGATCGTCAGCACCGCGGTGGCGAACGCGTCGACATCGGGCGCATGCAGGCCGAAGGCGGCCGACAGCCGGTTCAACAGGATCTGGCCGCCGTAGAACACCAGCAACATCATGACGAACTCCGGCACGCCGCGAATCAGCGTGGTGTAGGCAGTGGCGGCGGACACCAGCACGCGCGAGCCCGACAGCTTGGCCATCGCGCCCGCCATGCCGATGCATACGGCGAGCGCGACGGACAGCACGGCGAGCACGATCGTCACCTCGGCGCCGCGCAACAGGGCAGGCAGGTATTGCTGCAATGCGGACATGACGCTCCTTTCCAGCGCTCTCGGGATTCGTCCAGGGTGCGCCGGCGCATGCACGCGCGCCGGCGCGGCCCCGGTCAGTAGATATCGAAATCGAAGTACTTCTTCTCGATGGACTGATACACGCCGTTGGCGCGAATGGCCGTGATCGCCTGGTTCAGTTGCTGCCGGAGATCGTCGTCGGTCTTGCGCACCGGAATGCCGTAGCCCTCGCCCAGCAGCGCCTTCTGCTCGGGCGTCGTACCGACGATCGGCGTGCCGACGAACTTGAAGTTCGCGCCTTCCGGTTTCGTCAGGAACGCCGAATACGCGGCCGTCGCGTCCTGCAACGCGGCGTCGATGCGGCCCGAGCGCAGATCGAGGTAGACCTCGTCCTGGGTCGGGTAGCGCACCACTTGCACGCCGTTCTGCACCCAGTACGCGCTCGCGTACTTGTCGGCCAGCGTGCCCCGCTGAACGCCGACGCGCTTGCCCTTGAGTTCCGCCGGCGTCGCGTCCTTGACGGGGCTGTTTTTCGCGACGACCAGCCGGCGCGGCGTGTTGTAGTACTTGTCGGTAAACGCGACCTTCTGCTTGCGCTCGGCGGTGATCGCAACCGACGCGACGATCGCGTCGACCTTGTCGGCCATCAACGCGGGAAGCAGACCGTCCCAGCCGATCTGCACCAGCGTGCAATTGGCGTGCATCTGCGCGCACAGTGCATGGATGACGTCGATGTCGAAGCCCACCGGCGTGCCGTCCGGCTGCATCGACGAAAACGGCGGATACGCGCCTTCGTAGCCGATCCGGATGTCCTTCCACTCTTTCGCCTGGGCCTGCGCGGCCGCCAGCATGACGGTGGCGAGCACCAGGAATCTCATCATGGGTCGTTTCATGTTGCTACTCCGTAACGTGTTTCGGTGGAAATGACTGCGTGGTCGTGTTGCGTGGTTTTGGTACGATAATTGATTCGGATACCTTATCGACATGAACGAGACGCCGACCGCCGCCTCGTCCTGTTTCCGTCAGTTTCCGCCCGTCATCCAGTCACGCACTGCTGGTACGGTCGCTTCGATGTGCTCACGTACCGCTGCCTCGAGCGCGGCAGGATCGCCTCCCCGGATCGCGTCGATCAGCCCCATGTGGTCGTCGCGCGACGTCTTCGGCTTGTAGGCCCGCTCGAGCCACAGACGCATGTGCGGCTCCACCACCGTGTGCAACCCGGCGATCTGGGTGATCAGGCGCTGGCGCCCGCACAGCCGGCACAGATATTCGTGAAAGCTGCGATGCACGGTGACCCACTGCTGGCCGTCGGCTTCAGCGCGCTCCATCGCGTCGATCAGGCGCGTCAGTTCGTCGATATGCTGCGGCGTGATGTTCGGCAGCGCCATGCGCGCCGCCAGCCCCTCCAGCACGCCGCGCATGCCGAACACCACTTCCATCTCGTCGACGTCGAGCCCCCGCACGACCGCGCCGCGATTCGGACGGATCACGACCAGCCCTTCGCTCGCGAGCCGGCGGAACGCCTCGCGCACCGGCATCCGGCTCGTATTGATTTCAGCCGCGATGTCCTCGGGAATCAGGCGATCGCCGGCCTTGTACGTCCCCATCCGGATGCGGTAGAGCACGTGTGCGTAGGCCTCTTCCTCGGCCGTGGCGGGGAACTGGGGGTGCAGCGAAGGCGTACGGGTTTCCATATTCATGCATTGCCCATTCTCGCAAGGCGACCGGAATTGCCGGCGAAGCGCCCACAGCCGAATCGGCATGCGAGGACCCGCGAGCTACCGCCACCCTACATACGAAAGTATTTCGTAATAGTGGATATTTGTATCTATGGATGCACTATATGTCGCCATAAAAAATGTCGAATATGGGTTAACCCGTAGATATGTCATGCCGTGACGGCACGCGCAGGTCATGCTTGCGGACGGCTTCCGCAGTGACGACGCGCGGCCAGGACGAGCGATCGAACGCGTGCTCTGCAGACGTCGCGGCGGCCTCGACATATAGCCTGTCGAGGCCGCCGCAACCATGATCACGCGACGATCGATCAGGTCGACGAAGTGCCGTAGATGATGCCGCGACCGCTGTTGGGCGACACGTAGACGGTGCCGAACGTCCGCGGGTCGCCGACCACCAGCGCGTAGCCGCCCCACTGGTGCTGCGCATCGTTGATCTGCACCCAGGTCGCGCCCTGGTCGACGGAACGGAACAGCGCGATCACGCCGTTGACCGTGCCCGCCAGATAGATGGCCGGATAGTTCGCACCCGGCGCCGCCTTGCCGAACCCGACCGAGATCGCCGACGTGACGATGCCCGGCTGGAATGCATCCCAGCTCCAACCCGAGCTGCCGCTGCGATAGAGGCCGGACGATGTTGCAAGCCAGACCTGCCCCTGGACGCCGGTCACCGTCGATGCTTTGCCGCTCTTGGGCAGGCCGTGGGCGGAAACCAGCCACGTCGCGCCTTGATCGCCGCTGCTGTAGAACACGCCGTTCGTGCTGTCCCACGCATAGAGCAGGTCGGCATTGAGACCGTCCGAGAGCACCTGGATGCCGACCGGCAGCGGCGCTTTCGTCCACGCTCCCAAGCATGCGTTCCAGCTCGCACCGTTGTCTGTCGAGTAGACCGGCGCCACGTCGGACGGCGCCCACACGATCGTGCGGCCATCCGCGGACAACGCCACGGCCCCCGCCCCTTTCGACGAACCGGCCTGATTGGCGAACGCCGTCCACGTCGAGCCGCCGTCCTGCGACACGGCACCGAATGCGGTGCCGCCGGCCACGCCCGTGCCGACCATGACCATCTTCGCCGGCACGTTGCGTGCGAAATCGACACCCGTGCCGTTGCCGCCGTTGATGTTCGCCGCCGACCGCTTCGGCGCCTGGGTCAGATCGGTATGCACGAACCCGCCGATGTCGCCGAGGCCGCTGATGAGCGGAGCACCCGCCGTCGGCGAAGCCAGCGCGAGCACGGCGGTTTCCTCCACGCCGTTGGCGCCGATGGTCCAGCGGGTCGGCAGGCCGCGGTCGGCGTCGGTCAGGTTGGTCGTGCTCCAGATGGTCGCGCCCGTCGAATAGAACGCATGATCGACGTTCGACGGATCGATCACGACCTGCGGCCAGTTACCGAATCCGGCCTGCGCATTGCCATCCGTCAACCAGGGCGACAGGCTGGCGTCCCGCACCGCATTCGCGCCGACGTCCGTCCACGTCTTGCCGCCGTCGCCCGTGCGATACATCGTGTCGCTCGGCCACCAGTGATCCATCGTCATGACGACCGCGACGCCCGGGTTCCACGGATCGACCGCCAGGCCGCTGAAACCCGACGGGTAGTTGGTCGCCCCGGGCGGTGAGATGTTCTCCCACGTGCCGGCGTCGATGCCGTACTTCCACACCTGGCCGGCCGTCATGCCGTTGGGGCCCGCGGCGTTGCCGTACGTGACATACAGGTTGCGGTCAGGCCCGATCAGGCCGCGCTGCGGCATCATCGGGCTCGCCGGGCCGCCCGCGACCGCGTTCCACGTCGCGCCGCCGTCGCCGCTGCGATACAGGGTCGATGCCGCCGTGGCGGTCGACACGCCGGCGAACAGGATCTGGCTTGGCGAACCGTTTCCGCCGGAGCGCGGATCGAATGCGACGAACGCGACGCCGGCGCCCGTATCGTCGCTCGACAGCGCATTGAAGCCGCCCACCCTCGCCCAGGTCCGGCCGCTGTCGGCACTCTTCCACAGGCCGTTGGCGGCCGGTTGCGAACTGGCGTTCGAGCTTCCGTAGAACAGCGTCGACCCGTGGTTCGGATCCACCTGCAGCCGTTCGCCGACCTGGCGCCCATCCTGGTTGCCGCCGACCCGCAGGCCCAGCGGATACGACGTGAAGGTCGCGCCGCGATCCGACGATACGAGCACGGCGCCGTTCTGCGCCCACCAACTGGTGTAGAGGCCCACGACCATGTAAAGCATGTTCGGATTGCCCGGATCGACGGCGATGCTCTCGATCCCCATCCAGTGCGAGGTCGACGGCGGCGTCCAGTCGTTCAGCGGGATCCAGGTACTGCTCGCCGCGTCGTAACGATACGCGCCGCCGATATCGGTGCGCGCATACAGGAGCCCGCTTTGCCACGGATGCGCGACGAGGCCCGTTACATAGCCGCCGGCGACGACCCGCACGTTGCCCCACGTGTAGGCGGGCTGCGCAGCCGCGCCGCCGACGCCGGCAGCAGCGGCCTTGATCGAGGCCGCCAGCGGGCCGCCGCCGTCTGCTCCGCCGCAGGCGGAAAGCAACGTTGCGGCGCCGAGGCCGCCAAGGCCCAGCAGAAAGTGTCGCCGGGCGTTGCTTTCGATGCGGCCGTCCACCGCTTGATGCTCGGCCGGCTCGCATGCCGGCACATTTTTCTGCTCCATGAAACCACTCCTCTTCTCGTTGTGAATGAACGCAAGCCAGCGGCGAACGAACGGCACCGGCTGTGCGACAAACGCGGCGCCAGCGCGACATGGGCATGAGATAACGTAGGATACCGAATCGATTACCAGAACCACGCGACGCGCGTACTTGCGCTGCCGATGCGGGCCGCCATCGCGGCCCGCATGCTCATGCCGCAGTTACGTGGCCAAGGCCACGATCTCGCTGTCGCTCAACGCACGCGAGTACACGCGAAAATCCTGGATACGGCCGTTGAACGACGGATGCACCGCATCGCGGCCGAGCAGGCTCAATCCATCGCCGACCTGGCGCGGCGACAGCAGGATCTGATCGCTGCTGCCGACGGCTTGCCCGTCGATGTACAGCTTCGCGGTGTTGCCCTGCAGCGTGACCGCCACATGCGTCCAGCGGCCGGTGGGCAATGCGATGCCTGCCTCGACGGACTGCTCGTCGTTGTAGCTGGCGCCGGCGATCCCGAAACGCAGATGCCCGCCACCCGCTTGCGGGGCGAGCCGCATATAGGCGATGTTGTCGGTCCCCGCGAAGAAGAGGCAGCTGTCCCAATGGAGCGAGTTCGCGTACACCCACATTCCGGCGGTGAAATCACTCAGTTGACCGAATAACCCGGCCGGAAGCTGCAGACACGCTTGTTGACCGTCGAATGCGACGGCGTTGCCCGAACGCCGACCCGCTCCCCACGCCGCGCCTTGCGCGAGCGTTCCGTCGACGCGCTGGCGCGTGCCGTCGCCTGCGAAGCTCCAGCCGATGGCCGCGGCGCCGCTCCCGTCGTCCAGCCCCATCGACAACTGCATCTCGCCGGGGAAAGCCACGCGCAACGACGCGGAGGCTACCGTGCCTTGACTGGCCGCGCCAATGGCCTCGACGCGGTAGAACCAGACGCCGGCCGGCGGCGTATCGGTAAAGGTCAGGACGTCGCCTGCCGCCACTACGCCAAGATCCGCGAACGAACCGTCGGCGACGGTGCTGCGCTTGATCCGGTAGGACGCAGCGCCTACGCTGCCCCACCACGACAGGACGACGCGCCCGCCCGTACCGGCCGCGGACAGGCCGCCGGGCGCCTTCATCGACCCCGCATACGGCGGCAGGCGATGCGTGAGCGTGCCGAACACCATGTCGTCGCTGTTACTGGACCAGTAGTTCTGCTCGGTCATCGCGACGATCTTCGTGACGTTGGGCGCATCGATGCCCATGCGATTGACGTAGTGGTTGTAGATCGGCTCCCAGCAGCCGCGCATGCTTTGATAAGACTGGTTGTTGGCTGCGGTGAAAACACCCTGCGAGCTCCATTGACGTGCAAACGGCATCACGTAGGGCTTGCCGGCCGCATCGAGCAGGTTGGACTTCGCGACGTATTCCGCGCCGGCCAGGAACCGGTTGTTGTCGAAGCCGTACAGGTCTTCGCCCTGCTTCCACGCCATCTCGCACAGCGCCCCGCACAGCGACATGCCGAGCGTCGCGTGCCCCTGATCGCGCCCGCTCTCCTGCCATTGACCGAGGTAGCCGGGATGCATGAAGTACACGCTGTGCGCCGACGCGCCATTTCCGAAGGTCGCGCGAAAGTTGCCGAGGTTGTTCGCCTTGTAGTAGTCGATCGCCTGCTGATAGAGATCGGCCCGGTCGCAAAACACGCCGATGGCTAACGTGCCGCACAGTGCGGCCATATCCCAGTTCGCAAACGAGTCGAGGTGCAGGCTCTTGGTGCTGGTGTCGGTCAGCCAGCCCGACGACTGGTTCGCGAAGACCGTCAGCAGCATGTTCTTGAAGCGGGCGATGGCGTCCGGCGCCCATTTGGAATACGCTCGCATGAGCTCGCCAACGTTTGCCCATTGGTGCCCCTGAATGCCGGCAATCAGCCAGCCGGTCCAGTCTTCGTGCGCACCTGATCCCGGGGGAACCGACCACACCTCCTTCAGCACGGCCGACCACGCATCCAGCGTCGCCACCGCGAGATCCGCATAGCGATCGTCCTGCGAGATCTTCCAGCGCAGCGCACAACAATACGCGCGCTGGATGTCCCAGTACATCGCATAGACGCTGCGATCGGAGCGATACACTCCGCTGCGCGCGTTCGGCTTGCCGTTGAGATCGGTCGCAGCGCTCGCGCACAGCGTCGTCCACCACGTCGACCACGGCTGTTCCCCCGCCTTGATGCAGTCGCGAATCCGTGCGAAGTCCGCTTCGGCAAGCAGCAGCCCGGGATGGTTGAAACTCCCCTGCGTCGCGACGGTGGCCGATGCCGATGCCGCCGCGACGTTCGTGACGGGGCTGCCCTGCATCGCCGCGGCGGTCTTGCCCGCGACACCGCCATCTCCCCCACCGCATGCCGGCAGTAACGTGACGGCCCCGAGCCCGGCCACGAACCGCCGCCTTGAACGGCTGTCGACGTCCGCACCTGTATCGAGGATCGATACGATCTCCTTGCCCGCGCTGCTTCCTGCTTCCATGTTTCGTGACCTCGTAATCGTTGGCTTTAGTATGTGTTGGTCCGCAGAGACACCGTCCGAGAGGCGCGGGGGCACTGCGGATCACGGAGACTCGCAAGCGACTGTGACAAGCAGATGACTTGCACTCCGAATCGGATCCGCGTCGCGGAAAACTTCCGGCGCATTATCCGCATAACTGAGTAACTTTCCAGTACAAAAATATTTCCGTTTGGAATCGACCGGTCGTTCGACGTGCGGACCCCAGGCGAACGCGCCGGTTCGACAACCGCATGTTTCATTCGATGCCCGCGCGCAATGCATGCGTTATCCGACAGTTGCCCGCAGAAGTTCGCTTTTCCTGAAATTTCCGCAAGGCGTCCGTAGATCGAGCGCATCGATTCACACCGACGCGCAAACCGGTCGGGTAGCGGACAATCGTTCGAAGAAAGGGAACGGTAAAGTTCGCGCGGGGTGCGCGGGGTGCGCTGGACTCATGGGATTGATCGGACAACAACGCGCATGGTCCGGCACGAGCAACCGAACCACACGGCGCGCGGACCGCGCGCCGTCGCACCTCTCGCGCGTCAGCGCGCCGCGACCTCGCGCATAGCGTCGCCGCATCGTTCCGCGCGCTCGACGACACGCGCCAGCCGAATGATGTCGGTCAGCGCGAAATCGTTCGCGTCGGGCCTCGGCTGGTTGCGCTCGTCCGCTACGCGCATCGCGAACGCGAGCGCTTCGGAGCGCTCGCGCAGCAGCGTCCGCAGCGCATCCGCGATGATGCGGCGGTCGCGCGGATCGCCCAGGCCGAGCATCGGCCCATCACCGTGTTCGACGTCCGGCGTGGCGAGCGGCGCGGCCGCCAGCGCGGAGATACCGGGCACGGGAACCGAATTCCGTTTCATGTCTTCCTCTCGTTGACTGGCGGCCAGGCGCCGCCTCACCGCCGGTTCGACCGCGACACCACGTCGATCCACACCGCGAGCACCAGCACCGCGCCCTTGACGATCATCTGCCAGTACGCGTCCACGTCGAGCATCGACATCCCGTTGTCGAGGCTCGCCATCACGAGCGCGCCGATCAGCGCGCCGTAGACCGTGCCCGACCCGCCGCGCATCGACGTGCCGCCGATGAAGCACGCGGCGATCGCATCGAGCTCGCCCATCGTGCCGGCGGACGGCGACCCGGCCGCGAGCCGCGCGGTGTTCACGAGGCCGGCAAACGCGCACATCAACCCCATCAGCGCAAAGATCGCAAGTTTCACGCGATCGGTGTCGACGCCCGACAAGCGCGTTGCCTCGAGATTCGAGCCGACCGCATAAACGCGCCGGCCGAATACCGTCTGCGTCGCGATCCACGAGAACACGCCGAGCAACGCGAGCAGCAACAGCACCGGCACCGGAATGCCGCCGTAACGGTCCAGCGTCGCGACGAAGGCGAACAGCACCGCACCGGCCCCCGCGACCTTCACACCGTCCTGCCATAGCGGCGCGACCGCGAGCCGATAGCGTCGCCGCGTGCCGCGCTGCCGCACCACCAGGAGCGTCACGAGCACGAACAGCAGGATCGCGAGGCCGTCCCCCGCCATGCGCGGCAGATAGCCTTGCCCGATGAACACGAAGCCGTCGGACACCGGTGCGATCGTCGAGCCGCCCGTCACGCCGAGCAGGATGCCGCGGAAGGCAAGCATCCCGCCGAGACCGACGATGAACGACGGCACGCGCCGATAGGTCGACCACCAGCCGTTGAACAGCCCGATCAGCACGCCGAGCGCAAGCACGGCCGGGACCGTTGCCGCGACCGGCCAGTGGCGGTTGACATCGAGGATCGCGGCGACGCCGCCGAGCAGCCCGAGCAGCGAACCGACCGACAGGTCGATCTCGCCCGCGATGATGACGAACACCATGCCGCACGCGAGCATGCCGGTGATCGACATCTGCCGCAGCAGGTTCGATACGTTGCGCGGCGTGACGAACGCGCCGTCCGTCAGCACCGAGAAGAACGCCCAGATCGCGGCCACCGCGAACAGCAGCGCGAGCACCTTGTAGCGCACGAAGATGCGTCGCAGCGGATGGCCGCCCGCGGCGCGCGTTTCGGGGTCCGCCGATACGGGCCGGGAAGACGAAAGTTCGGTGTTCATGTCGCACTCGCTGCAATGGGTTCGGCCGGACGCCGCGCGGGCTTCAGCGCGGCGCCGAGAATCTGTTCCTGCGTGAGACCGTCGTTGACGAAATCGCCGCGCAGCTCGCCCTCGCCGATCACGAGCACGCGATCGGCAAGCCCGAGCACTTCCGGCAGCTCCGACGACACGACGATCAGCGCGACGCCGCGCTTCGCGAGCGCGAAGATCAGCCGGTAGATCTCCGCCTTCGCGCCGACGTCGACGCCGCGGGTCGGTTCATCGAGGATCAGCACCTGCGGGTCCGCCAGCAGCATCCTGGCAAGCACTGCCTTCTGCTGGTTGCCGCCGGACAGGCTCGCGATCGGCAGGAACGGATGCGCGGCGCGCACCGACAGCCGCTGCATCTCGGTGCGGATCGCGTCGAGTTCGGCGGCCGCGTCGATTCGGCCGCGCGTGGCGAAACGGCGCAGTACCGCCAGCGTGATGTTGTGGCCGACGCCGAGCTGCGGCACGATCCCGTGGCGCTTGCGGTCCTCCGGCACCATCGCGATACCCGCACGGATCGCATCGGCCGGCGAGCGGATCGCCAGCGTGCGGCCGTTCATCCGTACGGCCGCCGTGCTCTCGCCCGGATACGCACCGAAAATCGCCTGCATCAACTCGGTCCGGCCCGCGCCGACCAGCCCGGCGACGCCGAGAATCTCGCCGCGCCGCACGCTGAACGACACGTCGTCGACGCGCTTGCGGCGCGGGTTCGTCACGTCGCGGCAGGTGACGTGATGGGCCTCGAGCACGACGTCGCCGATCTCGTGAGGCTCGCGTGGATAGAGATTGTCGATCTCGCGCCCGACCATCATCGCGATGATGCGGTCGGTGGTGAGCGTGCGCATCGGCTCGGTCGCGACGTGGCGGCCGTCGCGGATCACGGTCACGGTATCGCACACCGCGTCGATCTCGTCGAGCTTGTGCGAGATATACACGCACGCGACGCCGCGGCGCTTCAGGTCGCGCACGATGTCGAGCAGGATCCTCGTTTCGGCCGCACTCAGCGATGACGACGGCTCGTCGAGAATCAGCAGCTTCGCGCGCTTGTTCAGCGCCTTCGCGATTTCGATCAGCTGCTGGTGGCCGCCGCCGTAGTTCATCACCGGCTGCGCGACGTTGATCGCATCGATCCGCAGCTCGCGCAGCAACGCTTCCGAGCGCCGCACCATTTCCGCGTAATGCATGCGCCCGCCGGGCAGCGTGATCTCGTTGCCGAGGAAGATGTTCTCGGCGACCGACAGCTCGGGCACGAGCATCAGCTCCTGGTGGATGATCACGATGCCCGCACGCTCGGTGTCGCGCACGCCGGACGCGACGAGCGGCGCACCTTCCCAGCGGATCTCGCCGTCCCACGTGCCGTGCGGGTACACGCCCGACAGCACCTTCATCAGCGTCGACTTGCCCGCGCCGTTCTCGCCGCACAGCCCGACGCATTCGCCCGGGCGCACGGTCAGGTCAATGCCGTCGAGCGCCTTCACGCCGTCGAATGCCTTGACGATGCCGCGCATCGTCAGCAGGGGTTCCGTCATTCGTTCATGCCTCGCAGGATGCGCGCGGGTGCGCCGGTGCGCTGCCCGCGCGTCGTGCCGTTACTGGCTCGCCAGCTGGGCCTGGGTATAGAAGCCGTCCTTCACGACGATGTCGACGTTGCGCTTGGTCAGCAGCGTCGGCTGCAGCAGCACCGTATCGACCTTCTTCTTGCCGTTGTCGTATTGCGCGTTGAACGCGGGCTTCGTCCCCTTCGCGAGATCGACCGCGAGCGTCGCGGCTTCGCTCGCGATCAGCTTCAACGGCTTGTACACGGTCATCGTCTGCGTGCCGGCGATCACGCGCTTGACCGCAGCCAGATCCGCGTCCTGCCCGGACACCGGCACCTTGCCGGCCAGATGCTGCGCGGCGAGCGCCTGGATCGCGCCGCCGGCCGTGCCGTCGTTCGACGCGACGATCGCGTCGATCTTGTTGTTGTTCGCGGTCAGCGCGTCCTCGACGATCCGCAACGCGGTCGACGCACTCCATTCGGGCACCCACTGCTGGCCGACGACCTTGATGTCGCCGCGGTCGATCGCCGGCTTCAGTACCTTCAGTTGTCCTTCGCGCAGCATCTTCGCGTTGTTGTCGGTCGGCGCGCCGCCCAGCAGGAAATAGTTGCCCTTCGGCTTCGCGTCGAACACGCCCTGCGCCTGCAGCTCGCCGACCTTCTCGTTGTCGAACGAGATATAGGCGTCGACGTCCGCGTCGAGGATCAGGCGGTCGTACGACACGACCTTGATACCGGCCTTCCTCGCCTCGGCCACGACGTTGCCGAGCGTCTTCGAGTTGAACGGCACGATCACGATCACGTCGACGCCGCGCGAGATCAGGTTCTCGATCTGCGAAATCTGCCGCGCCTCGCTCGCGTCGGCCGACTGCACCGACACCTTCGCGCCGAGCTTCGTCGCCGCCGCGACGAAATAGTCACGATCGCGCGACCAGCGCTCGACGCGCAAATCGTCGATGCAGAAGCCGATCTCGGGCTTGTCCTTGCTCGCATGCGCGAGCGGCGTGCCCAGCGCAAGGATCGCCAGCGCAGCGGCGCCGGCAAGCGAACTCAATACGGTACGACGCGTCACGGTTTTCATGTCTCCAAACTCCTTGTTATGGAACCACCTCACGAACCGCGGGCGGCCGCCGGATGGCACCGCCCGCATCGAGTCACTGCAACGTGCGTCACGCGCCCGTTGCAAATACCGGTTCGAGCGCGCGGTACAGCGCGCGAAACGTCGGCCGCCGCGTGTCGCGATACCACGCATGCCGTGCAAGATCGGGCTCGCGCACCGCGACGACCGGCGGCTGCGGACACACGTCGGCGAGCGACGCATCCGGTTCGAGCGCGAGATGCGCAAGACGCGCGGCGCCGAGCGCCGGCCCGATCTCGCCGCCCGCGCGCAGCGTCAGCACACGACCGCTCAGGTCGGCGAGCATCTGCGTCCAGTACGCGCTGCGCGAGCCGCCGCCGATCACCGTGATGCTGTCCGGCGCGAGACCGGCCGCATGCAGCGCGTCGATGCCGTCGAGCAGCGCGAAGCCGACGCCTTCGAGCGTCGCGTTCGCGAGATCCGCGCGCTGCGTATCGGGCGTGAGCCCGTAGAACACGCCCTTCGCGTTCACGTCGTTGTGCGGCGTGCGCTCGCCGCTCAGGTACGGCAGGAACCACGGGCGGCGCTCGCGTGCGTTCGCCTCGGCATCGTCGAGCAGCGCCGCGACGCCGTCGTAGCCGGCGAGTTGCGCGGTGAAGTCGATACAGCCGGCCGCGTTCAGGATCACGGACATCAGGTGCCATGTATTCGGCAGCGCATGACAGAAGCTGTGCACCGCCGATTCGGGATTCGCGCGGAACCCGTCCGACGCCGCGAAATACACACCCGACGTGCCGAGCGACAGCAGCGCGTCACCCGGCCGCACGATGCCGACGCCCACCGCGCCGGCCGCATTGTCGCCGCCGCCGGCCACCACCGGAATCTCGCGCAGGCCAAGCGCACGCGCGACGGCCGGCAGCAGCGTGCCGGTCACCGCGTTGCCCTCGAACACGGTCGGCATCTGCGTGCGCGACAGCCCGCAGGCCGCGAGCAGCGTGTCGTCGTAATCGCGCTTCGCGACGTCGAGCCACAGCGTGCCGGCGGCATCCGACGGGTCGGTCGCGAACGCGCCGGTCAGCCGGTAGCGCAGATAATCCTTCGGCAGCAGCACGTACGCGATGCGGGCAAACACGTCGGGCTCGTGCCGACGCACCCACAGCAGCTTGGGTGCCGTGAAGCCCGGCATCGCGATGTTGCCGGCCACCGTGCGCAGCGCGGGCGCGAGCCGTTCGAGTTCCTCGCACTCCGCGTCCGCCCGCCCGTCGTTCCACAAAATCGCGGGACGCAGCACGTCGCCATGGGCATCGAGCAGCGTCGCGCCATGCATCTGCCCGGTCAACCCGAGTGCGTCGATGTCGCGCGGATCGATGCCGGCCGTGCGCGCATCCGACACGAGTGCGGCGAGCGCGGCGCATGCGGCGGCCCACCAGTCGCGCGGCGCCTGCTCGGACCAGCGCGGTTGCGGCCTGCTGACCGTCAACGGGCGGCTCGCGCTCGCGCGCACCGCGCCGTCGCGATCGAGCAGCACCGCCTTCACGCCCGACGTGCCGAGATCGAGTCCGATGTACATGGCTTCAGCGCAGCCCGTAGATCGCCTGGTTCACGATGTTCTCGAGCCGCTCCTGCGCGCCGCTCGCGTGCTGCGGATCCACGCCGCGCGCGAGTGCATCGGCCGCGAGCGACTCCAGCGTATAGCCGCCCGACAGGATCTGGCGGCCGAACGCATCGTCCCACTTCGCGTAGCGCTGCCGGCGCAGGGCATCGAGCCGGTCGTTCTCGACCAGCACCGCCGCGCGTTCGAGCGCGAGCGCGAGCACGTCGATCGCGCCGACGTGGCCGTAGAACAGGTCTTCCGGATCGACGCTCTGGCGCCGCACCTTCGCGTCGAAGTTCATGCCGCCGGTCGTGAAGCCGCCGTGACGCAGGATCTCGTAGAACGCGAGCGTCAGTTCCTCGACGCTGTTCGGAAACTGGTCGGTGTCCCAGCCGTTCTGCGGATCGCCGCGGTTCGCGTCGACGCTGCCGAACACGCCGAGCGCGAACGCGTTCGCGATCTCGTGATGAAACGAGTGGCCCGCGAGCGTTGCATGATTCGCCTCGATATTCACACGGATCTCGTTCTGCAGTCCGTACTGCACGAGGAAGCCGTGCACCGTCGCGACGTCGTAGTCGTACTGGTGCTTGGTCGGCTCCTGCGGTTTCGGCTCGATGAGCAGCGCGCCCGTGAAGCCGATCTTGTGCTTGTGTTCGACGACCATCGACAGGAAGCGGGCAAACTGGTCGCGCTCGCGCTTCAGGTCGGTATTCAGCAGCGTCTCGTACCCTTCCCGCCCGCCCCACAGCACGTAGTTTTCGCCGCCGAGCCGGTGGGTCGCGTCGAGCGCATGGCACACCTGGGTCGCGGCCCACGCGAACACGTCGGGGTTCGGGTTCGTCGCGGCGCCGGCCGCGAAGCGCGGGTGCGAGAACAGGTTCGCGGTGCCCCACAGGAGCCGCACGCCGCTCGCCTGCTGGCGCTCGCCGAGATAGTCCACCATCCGCGCGAAATTGGCCGCGTATTCGCGCAGGCTGTCGCCTTCCGGTGCGACGTCCGTGTCGTGGAACGTATAGAAAGGCGTGCCGAGTTTCGTGAAGAACTCGAACGCCGCATCCGCTTTCTGCCGCGCCCGCTCGAGTGCGTCGCCCGGCTGCTGCCAGGGCCGCCGGAACGCGCCCTGCCCGAAGATGTCGTGCCCCGGCCATACGAACGTGTGCCAGTAGCAGACCGCGATCCGCAGATGCTCGGCGAGCGTCTTGCCGAGCACGCGCTTCTCGGGGTCGTAATGATGATAGGCGAGCGGGTTGTCCGACTGCGGGCCTTCGTAGCGAATCGCGGGAATATGTTCGAAATACGACATGGCGTCTCCGTGCAGGTTCTTGTTGCAGCGCAACGCGCGTCGCGGCGACGCACGCGGCCGAATTCGGTTGGCTGGATCGTGCCCGTGCGCCTGCCGGCCGGCAATTGCGAAATTGCGCAGCACGCTTGATGTTTCTTGCCAGCCGCGCTCGCGCCGCGCGCATTCCGTCCTACAATCGCCGTACACCAATCCACCGCGCGCCGCCGCTGCGAGCGCACCCAGGAGACAACGGCGCCGCGTCCTCGACGCGTTTGCCCCGACACCCAGATGACACGCGCCCCTTCCGCCCAGACACCGCATCGCATCGCGTTGCTGTTCAACGCGAACAAGGTCTACGACCGCGAGATCATCAGCGGCATCGGCCAGTACCTGCACACGACCCGCGTGGTGTGGGACCTGTTCCTCGAAGACGACTTCCGCTGCCGGCTCACGGGCATCGAGCGTTTCGACGGCGACGGCATCATCGCGGACTTCGACGATCCTGCCGTCGCCGACGCACTCGCCGGCTCGCCGCTGCCGATCGTCGCGGTCGGCTCGTCGTACGAGGATCCAGCGCAGTACCCGGACGATGTCCCATATATTGCGACGGACAACCCGAAGCTCGTGTCGCTCGCGTATTCGCACCTGATCGGTGCGGGCCTTGCGCACTTCGCGATGTACAGCCTGCCGATCGCACAGGAGAACCGCTGGGCGCAGCAGCGCGAGCTGGCGTTCGACCAGCTTGCGCGCGCGGACGGGCTCGACGCGCCGATCTATCGCGGGCTGTCGACCAGCGCGTCGGGCTGGAATCACGCGATCGAGCAGTTGATCGGCTGGCTGCACGCGCTGCCGAAACCCGTCGGCGTGATCGCCGTGACCGACGCGCGTGCGCGGCATCTGTTGCAGGCCTGCATGATCGCCGGCATCGCGGTACCGGAACAGGTCGCGATCATCGGCATCGACAACGATCCGCTCACGCGCACGCTGACGCGCATTCCGTTGTCGTCGGTCATTCAGGGCACCGAGGAAATGGGCCGCACCGCCGCACACCTGCTGCACCGGATGCTGCGCGGCGCGCGTTTTCCCGGGCAGCGCATTCTCGTGCCGCCGGTCGGCATCAACGTGCTCGAATCGACGCGCCACCAGCCGCTTGCCAGCCAGCACGTGATGCGCGCGCGGCATTTCATCCGCCAGTACGCGTGCCAGGGGATCAAGACCGAACAGGTCGCCGACTATGTCGGCGTATCGCGCTCGCTGCTCGAGGAGCACTTCCGCCGCGAACTGCAGCGCACCGTGCACCAGGAAATCCTGCGTCACAAGCTCGAGGCCGCACAGGCGCTGCTCGCGGGCCGCCATGTGTCGAGCGCGGAAGTCGCGATCCGCTGCGGCTTCACGTCGTTGCAATACATGTACGCGGTGTTCCGACGCGAACTCGGCTGCACGCCGCGCGAATATCAGGAACGCGCGGCTGCCACGAACTGACGCCTGCCGCCCATCCGACCTCCATCCATGCACCTCGATACCGACTCCTCACACCTGACACCCGGCGTTGCACGCGTGCCTTCCGAGCCGTGGGGCACGTTGCCCGACGGCGAGCCCGTGCGGCGCTACACGCTGCGCAATGCGCACGGGATGCGCGTCGGCATCAGCGACCTCGGCGCGACCGTCGTGTCGTGGCTCGCCCCCGACCGCGCGGGGCGCTTTGCCGATATCGTGCTCGCCCACGACACGCCGGCCGAGTACCTCGAATCCGGTGTCTACCTCGGCGCGACGATCGGCCGATGGGCGAACCGGATCGCCGGTGCGCGCTTCGCACTCGACGGCGTCGACTACCTGCTCGACCGCAACGAGAACGGCAACCTGCTGCACGGCGGCGCGAACGGCTTTCATCGCGTGCGCTGGGACGTGATCGACGACTGCGGCGGGCTGACGCTGCGGCTCGATTCGCCGGAAGGCGACGCAGGATTCCCCGGCAACGTGAGCGTCCAGGTTCGCTACACGCTCGATGACGACGGCACGCTGACGATCGACTACGCGGGATGGACCGACGCACCGACGCCGCTGAACCTGACGAATCACAGCTACTTCAACCTGAACGGGCGCCCCGGCAGCGATGTCCGCGGCCATCTGCTGCACATCGCCGCCGATGCGTTCCTCGAAGTGGACGACGCGCTGATCCCGACCGGCACGGCCGACGTGACCGGCACGGCGTTCGACTTCCGCCAAAGCGCACCGATCGGCGCGCGCCTCGATTGGCCCCATTCGCAACTGGCGCGCGCGCGCGGCTTCGACCATTGCTTCGTCGTGGGCGACGGCGCCCGCGAGGTTCGGCCCGTCGCGCGGGTCTACGATCCGGAAAGCGGGCGCGAGTTGCTCGTGTCGACCGATCAGCGAGGCCTGCAGCTCTATACGGGAAATTATCTCGACGGCGTACGCGTGAGCGGCGGCACGCTTTGCGCGCGACACGCCGCGCTGTGCGTCGAGGCCGGCGGCTTTCCGAATCAGGTCAACATGGCCGGCCTGCGCGACGACGTGATCCTCTATCCGGGCGCTACGTATCGGCAAACGACACGGTACCGGGTGGGCGTCCACGCGTAGTCCGCACGAGCCGGCATCGACGCCCACGTCAGGCAACGGCCGCTCCCGCTCCCTGCTCCGAGCCGTCACGGGCGATGCAGCCTGCGCGCGCATCGCCCTCCATTCCTCGAAACCATTCCGCAGTCAAACCCGCACGGAACCTGACCGGCAAGGCGGTCTTCCGTCGCATCAGCGTGCCTTCCGGGCAATACGAAACTAGAACGACTTCGAAAGCCATCCGAAATGATTTGAAATGGAAACGAATATGTCCGTCTCCGTCTCGTCATCTTTCGATGTTCGAATGCGCACGCCCGGGCACTGCCCTGTCGCTCCGGTCCAGGCTCCGGCATGGATTCGGGTCGACGGCGCGCCCGGCGTTCCGGCGTGCGGGGCGGTCGGCATTGCGCCCTTGCACGGTCTTGCGTCTTGCGTCGAGTCGTCCACTGCCTGACCACCAGGAGCAGGCCTGCGGAAAGCGGCTTGGCCTGGACTCGGCAGAATCGTCTCCCGCCGCTTTCATGCCAGTACGAGCATCGGCAGCTCGATTTCACGTATACGGCCGACAACGATAGCGACGCATCGACGTCGGCCAAGGATAGAAGATGAAAAAAACCCGGGCAGTCACCTGTCTGTTCTTGTTGCTCGCGAGCGCAATGCTCTCGGGATGCGGCGACGACGGCGGCCATATCGATTCCACGCCGGTCGCCAAGAAGATTTTTCACTGCGGCAACTGATCAATTGTACGAAGCGCATCATGACCGTTAACCGTAGAGATTTCATCAGGCAATCTGCAGCAGTATTGGGTGCGACGACAACAATGACGCTGTTGCCGGCCAGCATACGGCGCGCGCTCGCGATTCCGGCGGCCTCGAAGACCGGCACGATCGCCGACGTCGAGCATGTCGTCATCCTCATGCAGGAAAATCGCTCTTTCGATCACTACCTTGGCCAGCACGCCGGATTTCGCGGCTTCAACGATCGATCGACGTTTCCCATCGACAATCAACGCTCGATGTGGAATCAACCGGACGGCAAGGGTGCGTATGTGAACCCCTTCCATCTCGATACCAACGCGACGAAAGCGCAAACGATCAGCTCGCTTCCGCACGGCTGGGCCGACGGGCACGGCGCGTGGAACGAGGGCCGCTGGGACAACTGGGTGTCGGCGAAAGGCGCGCTCACGATGGGCCACTTTTCGCGGAACGATATCCCGTTCCATTACGCGCTGGCGGACGCATTCACCGTATGCGATGCCTATTTCTCCTCGTGCATGGGGCCGACCAACACGAACCGGCTCCATCTGATGACGGGCATGATCGACGTGGCCGGCACGGGCGGCGGACCGCTGATCGACAATACGCCGGCGAATATCTTCACGTGGACGACGTACCCGGAGCGGCTGCAGAAGGCCGGTATCAGCTGGCATGTCTATCAAGGTTCGGACGGCACCGAATCGTTCAAGACGACACTCACGCCGGCCCCCGCGGGATCCACGAACGTCGATTTTCCGAATCCGTACAACGTCCTGAATTTCTTCCAGGCCTATACGTCGGCGAATGCGGACCCGGCACTCGTGGCAAACGGCACGACCAAGCGCACCCTGGCGGACTTCACCCGTGACGTGAAATCCGGCACGTTGCCCCAGGTATCCTGGCTCTTGCCGCCGTACATGTGCTCGGAACACCCCGCTCGCTCGCCGGCCGACGGCGCGACCTATATCGCCGCCGTGCTGGACGCGCTGACGTCCAATCCCGATACATGGAGCAAGACGGCCCTGTTCGTCACCTACGACGAGAACGACGGATTCTTCGACCACGTCGTTCCGCCGTCGCCACCGGCCTCCGGCCAGGACGGCCTGTCGAACGTCCCCACCGCGCGTGAATTCTATTCGGGCAGCGCGACGAACCCCGCGGGCCCCGTGGGACTCGGCGCGCGCGTGCCGATGTTCGTCGTCTCGCCGTGGTCCAGGGGCGCGTGGACATGCTCGGAGGTGTTCGACCATACGTCGATCATCAAATTTCTCGAGAAGCGCTTCGGTGTGGTCGAGCCGAACATCAGCGCATGGCGCCGTGCAGTGTGCGGCGACCTCACTTCGGCGTTCGACTTCACGAACCCCGACGCGAGCGCCGTTACCGTCCCGTCGGTGGCAGGATTGAGTGCGGCGGCGGCCGCACAAAGCACGCTGCCGGCCCCCACGGCGCCGCTCACCCAGGTGATGGCGCAGCAGGAGCGCGGCAGTCGAAACGCGCGCGCACTGCCGTACGAGCTGTTCGTCAATGCCGCCGAAAGCCCCGCATCCGGCGGCCTGACGCTCACGTTCGTGAACAGCGGAAGCGTCGCGGCCGGGTTTGCCGTCCATTCCGGCATTTCACCCACGTCGGTCAAGCGCTATACGGTCGATGCGCGAACGCGGCTGTCCGACAACTGGCGCTTTGCCGCCGCCGCGGCCGGTGTCGCCGCATACGACATCACGGTGGTCGCGGCCAACGGCTTCGTGCGGCGTTTCAGTTCCTCCGGTTCGAATGCGGGTACACGGGAAGCGACGGTCTGCTATGAAGTCACCCAGGGCGACCTCGAGATCAGCCTGACGAATAGCGGAACATCCGGCGTGACATTCACGATCACGGACAATCGCTATGGTGTCGCGGCGCAATCCATGACCGTGCAGGCCGGACGGACGGTACAGGTTCCGTGGTCCCTCGCGGCAAGCAAGCGATGGTACGACATCAGCATCACGTGCGACGCCGATGCCCGTTTTCTGCGGCAGTGTGCCGGATATGTCGAAACCGGCGCCCCCGGCGTGACCGATCCGTCGATGGCCTGAGCCATTCGACGCTGGCGCGAACGCACCGAGAGGCAAAGCAACGACGCGCGCCGGGAGCATGACCGGTCGAGCGGCCCGGTCATGCTCGCTCGCCGGCCGTGGCGGCATAGGCGATGCATCGACGTGCCAACACCTCGGTCGGATCGACAAGCGTTGCCCGAACGCCGTTTCGCGACACGTACTCCGTGCCAGGCAACAGGATCGGCAGCTCGGTACAGCCAAGCACGATCACGTCGACGCCGTCGGAAATCAATCCATCGACCGCCGCCTGGATGTCTTCTGCACATCGTCCCGTCGAGAAACCCGCCTTGACGCCGTGCCTGCCGTAAATCGCTTCCATCACGCGCGCCTGCAACGCGGGCCGCGGCGCAACTTGCGTGAGCCCCTGTGCATCGAGCGCCTTCTTGTACACGCCGCTCTCGATCGTCCCGGACGTTGCCAGCACGCCAACCGCGCGCAGCGCCGGGTAGGTCTCGCGCAGATAGGCGACCGTGACCGTCAGCATGTTGACGATCGGGATGCCGAGCCAAGGCTGAATGCGCTCCACGAACGCATGGGCGGTGTTGCAGGGGATCGCGATGATGTCCGCGCCTCCGTCTTCAAGCTTCTTGCAGGTCGCATACAGCGAAATCGTAGGGTCCGTGCCGGCGCCGACGAGATTTTCCGTTCTATCGGGAATTTGCGGGTTTTGCTCGACCAGCAGCTTGATATGGTCCTGGTCGCGCGACGCCGGCGTGTTGCGAACGATCTTGTTCAGAAAATCGACGGTCGCAGCCGGCCCGACGCCGCCGACGACGCCGACCTTGAACGTCGGCGCGCACGAACCGCCCGGCGCCGAAACGGCGTACTGCGCGTACACCAGATTGGAATCGATCAGCGGCACGCGCTGCGGGCCGAGCGCGTCCGCGACAAGCGCGATTTCCGTCAGGGCCGGGACGATGACCTGCGCCCCCTGATCCGTCAGGTCCTCGCACGCGGCGCGCAGTCGTTCGACCGGCCGCCCTCGGAGGTTGCCGCGCTTGATCCCGTCCGGCCCGTAGATCGCGTCGGTCACGGGATCGATGTCGCCCTGCGCCCGCGGATAGAGGATCTCGAACCGCGGTGAAGGAAAGTACGTCTCGAACAATTTCTTTCCGCGTACATAGTCCGAAGCCATCACGCCAATGCGGGTAACGCCGGGGAACTTTTGCCGCACGTAGGTGCGAAGCGCGTCGACCATGTCGACGATCGGCAGCCGCGTGTTCGCCTTCAGTTCATCGATAAACGTATGGCTCAGAAAGCATGGGAGCACGACGGTCGTCACACCACGCTTCTCGAACTCGCGGATCATGTCGAACACGTAAAGCTTGCGCTCCGTCGTGGCGGCGCTGCTCGATCCCGAACCGCTGAAGGGGCGCTGCTCGAAGATCATGTCGGCATGCTCATCATCGGACGACGCGGCGGCTGCCTTCACCATCTTGAAGAACACGTCGGCGCTTCCGAGCGGGCCAAGACCGCCGACGACGCCGAACTTCCGCCGAGCGGCCACGGATTCGGGGTGTTTCATGCGTTCAGCTCCGGCGTGTCGAATGCGGCATTGCCCGGCGCAGCCGACCGATTACCTTCCCACTTCGCAATCACGGCCGTCGCGACGCTATTGCCGATGACGTTCGTCATCGTGCGCCCCATATCGAGAAGCTGATCGATCGCGAGAACCATGGCGACGCCCGCGGCCGGCAGGTGAAACATCGGGGCCACCGCGGCCACGACGACGACGGATCCGCGCGGCACGCTTGCCATGCCCTTGCTGCTCAGCATGAGAATCAGCAGCATGACGATCTGTTGCGACAACGGCATGTGCACGCCGAAGGCTTGCGCGATGAAGATCGCTGCGAACGCCTGATACATCATCGAACCGTCGAGGTTGAACGCATAGCCCAACGGAAGCGTGAACCCGACCACCTTCTTGTCGACGCCGAACTTCTCCAGTTGTTCGGTCAGGCGTGGATAGGCGGCCTCGCTGCTCGCGGTGGAAAAGGCGATCAATGCGGGTTCGCGCACGGCTTTCAGCAGGCCGACGACGCGTCGCCCAAGAAATGCATAGCCGATACCGACCAGGACCGCCCAAAGGACGAGCAAGCCGAGATAGAACGCGCCGATCAGCTTGCCGTACGTGTAGATCACATCCAGGCCGCGAAGCGTGACCGCTGAAGCGATCGCGCCGAACACGCCGAGCGGCGCCGCTCGCATGACGTAGTTCGTCAGGCGCAACATCACCGGCACCAGTCCGTCGATTGCCTGGATCACGACGCCGACCCGCGGGTCTTTCCTGAGTGCGCTCAGCGCGATGCCAAGGAATACCGAGAATACGAGGATCTGGAGAATGTCGTTGCGCGCCATCGCATCGAGCAGGCTGGTCGGGAATGCGTGCGTGATCACGTCCCGCGCGTTCAACGCAGCCGTATTCAGCCCCGTGTTGACCTCCGCGGCGGAGTCCGTGAGATGAAGACCGGCTCCCGGCTCCAGCGCATTGGCCATGACGAGCCCAAGGCCCAAGGAAACCAGCGACGCGCAGATGAACCAGCCGACCGAACGGAAGCCGATCCGGCCGACGTCGTCACCGCTGTCCATCCCGGCCAGGCCCGACACGAGCGTGGCGAAGACCAGCGGCGCAATGATCATCTTGATCAGCCGCAGAAAGATGTCCGTCACGATCGAAAAGTAACCGGCGACCGCTTTGAGCGTACCGGGATCGGCGAGGTTCTTGTGACACACGTAGCCGGTAACGACACCTAGAACCATGCCGACGGCGATGTTGAGAGTGAGGCGATTTTTCATGTCCATTCGTCCTTGGATGGCGCCGGGTGGCCGAAGCCTGCGGGGCGCTGGGAATGGGCTCAAATGACGCCGGCCGGACGTCACAATTGCCGCTGGAACGAATGGTAGGGAGCGTCAATAAAACCGCGATGCCAGTGCATCATGAGCGTATGCGAGATTCGCATACGCTGGGAAAACCCTAGCCGAGCCGCGGCGACGCCGAACGGAGGTGCTGCCAGAGCGTGTCCAGGAATTCGCTGCGGTTGGAGACATCGCGATAGACGCGCAGCTCGACTTCGAGATGCCACGCCGCCGGCCCGGCAGGCACGAGATCGCCGGTTTCCAGCTCTGCGGCGATCGAACTCCTGGGCAGCCACGCGACGCCCTCACCCGCCAGCACGAGCTTCTTCAACACTTCGGCCATGTCCGACTCATAGTGCAACTGCAGCACGGGCGTTCCGGGCGCCCGGGTGAGCAGCAACGCAAGACAACGTCCGAAGTAGCTGGTGTCCGTATACGAAATGAGCGGCAGCGGAACCTGCTTCGTGCCCGGCAGGCGAAACATGGGCCCCGAGCGCCGGTTCGGCCTGCATGCGGGCATCAGCGTATCGATACCGACGGTCACGTGCTCGTATCGGCCCGGGTCGAGATGCAACGGCAGTTCGGGATGGTGATACGCGAACATCAGCTCGCAGTTCCCGTTGACGAGCATCAGGATCGAGTCGTGAACATTGGTTGGAATGACGCGCGCCCGAACTTCTCCGAAATGGGGCGCAAGCGCCTTGAGCCAGCCGGGCAGAAAATTGAGCGCGATCGTGTGGCCGGCCGCAATCTGCAGACTCTTGCCGGCGATTCGTTGCTCGGTGCGAATGATTGCACGCGTATCGAACAATCGGCTGAGCACGTCTTCAGCCGTCTCGCGAAACAGCTGTCCGGCCGGCGTAAGCACCGGCGGGAAGCTGCTGCGATCGATCAGCTCCGCGCCGATCCACTGCTCGAGCGACTGGATTCGGCGACTGAAGCCCGACTGCGTGACGTTGCGAAACTCCGCGGCGCGGGAGAAGCTCTGGTATTGCGCGAGGGCGATGAAATCCTCGATCCACTTGATTTCCATAGTTGCCTGGGCAAGCCGTGAGCGGTCCGAATTGGAGACACATTAACAAACGGGCAGACAAATCGTTAGGCAAAAAACGCCGGTCAATGCACTGCACCGAACAGTCGAATCACGACGCCGCGCAACCACCGGTTGCCGGCCTCGTGGTGATAGCGCGCGTGCCAATGCTGCCGTACCGCGAAACCTTCGACCGGAATCGGGCATGCATGAACCGCCAGATCGCTCGCCTGAGCCAGCGTCTCGCCGATGTGACGAGGTAGCGTCGTAATCAGGTCGGTCGTCTGGACGATCGCCCCCAAACCCAGGAAACCCGGCAACTCCAGCACGATGTCCCGCTCGATGCCCGCCTGCCGCAATGCCTGTTCGAGGAGTTGCGCCCCCGTCCCCCCCGTGATGGCGACATGTCCTTCGGAACGGTACTGCTTTGCCCCGAGACGACTACGGATCCTCGGGTGATGCCGGTTCGCCAGACATACCCAGTCCTGGTCGTACAGCTTCTGCTGATAAATGCCGCCGCCCAGCCATGGCACATAGCCGATGGCGAGATCGGCTTCGCCGGATTCGAGCGCGCGTTCCGTATTGCCGTCGATCCGTGCGGCTTCCAGCCGAACGCCAGGCGCCTGCGCCCGGACATGGGCCAACAGCCGCGGCAGCAGCGTGATGTGGCTCGCATCGGTCATGCAGATGCGAAAGCGCCGCTGCGCCGTCGCAGGATCGAACGCGATCTCCCACGCGGTGAAGCGCCGCAGAGACTCGAGAATTTCCCGGCAGGGCCCGATCAGCGCGTCGGCCTGCGGCGTCGGCGCCATGCCGCCGGGTGTCCGGACGAAGAGCGGATCGTGCAGGTATTCCCGCAGGTGCCCGAGCCAGATGCTGACCGTCGGCTGGCTCTGGCCCAGTTGCTCGGCCACGCGCGTGACGCTGCGCACGTCGTACAGGAGATCGAAAAGCTGAAGCAGCTTGAGGTCAGGCAGGTCGGCGGGCATCGTCACGTTATTGTCCACAGCAATGACGTCATTGTATCCATTGTATTGTGGATATGAACGGCGACTCCTATCGTGAAGCCAACCATCAAGGAGACACCGTTGAAAATTGCCATTCTGGGCGCTGGCGCACTGGGCTGCGCGATCGGCGCCACCCTCACCCAAGGCGGCCATGAGACCTGGCTGATCGGCCGCTCGCCCGCGCACGTCGATGCGATGAACCGCGACGGCCTGCGCGTCGACGACGCGGGCGGCACCCGCCAGGTACGCGTGCACGCGACGACGCAGGCAGCTGAAGTCGGCACGGCCGACGTGGTCGTGGTGCTGGTCAAGTCGTTCCACACCGACGCTGCGATTCGCGGCGCCCTGTCGCTGGTCGGGCCCGATACCGTCGTGCTGTCGCTGCAGAACGGCCTCGGCCACGAGGACATCCTCAGCGACGCCGTCGGCCGCGAGCGCGTCCTCGCCGGCAAGACCTACGTCGGCGGCGTGCTGCGCGGCGCGGGTCATATCGAATCCGGCGTGATCGGCAAATACACCTACATCGGCGAACTCGACGGCCGCATCACGCCGCGCGTGCAGGCGATCGCGGACGCGTTCAATACGGCCGGCCTCGCGACGACGATCAGCGACAACATCGTCGGCACGATGTGGGACAAGCTGCTGGTGAATGTCGCGACCGGCGCGCTGACGGGCCTGACCGGCCTCACCTACGGGCAGCTCTACGACGAGCCGCTGCTGAAGGCGACGTCGCTCGCGGCCGTGGCCGAGGCGATCGCGGCCGCGCAAGCGGCCGGCGTCAAGCTGTCGATGACCGATCCCGAGCAGGCGTGGACGCTCGCCGCCGAGGGGTTGCCGGCCGCTTTCAAGACCTCGATGCTGCAGAGCCTCGAGAAGGGCTCGATCACCGAGATCGACTTCATCAACGGTTCGGTCGTGCGTGCCGGGCAGCGCTACGGCGTGCCGACCCCGGTCAACGCCACGCTCGTCGCCTGCGTCAAGGGGCTGGAGCGCGCGATGGCCGATCGCCAACGTGAGGAGGCTGCCGCATGAGCGCCACGAAAGCTTATCTGGAACACGTCGCGATCTGGGTGAAGGATATCCACTGGCACATCCGCTTCTTCGAGGACGTGCTCGGCATGACGCTGCGCGAAGTGGACGGCACGCTCGACGCGCCGCGACAGTACTGGACGCTCGGCGGCCTGCAGTTCATCCACGCGCCGGAACACGAAGGCCCGGAAGGCCGGCTCGCCCATCTCGGCGTGATGTGCGAAGACCTGGAGGCCGCGCTGGCCGCCGCACAACGATTCGGCGTGACGGAGATGCCGCAAGGGCGGAACTGGATTCGCCTGCCCGACGGGCTTGCCGTCGAACTGATCCAGGCCAGACCGGCTTCCTGCGTCGCGCAGGCGCTGGCCATCAACCCGCGCGCGGAGGCGTGAACATGACGATCGTCGAAAAATACTGGGACGACGCACGCGAGGGCGACGTGTGCACGAGCCCGAGCTACATCGTGACCAAGGAGCGCATTCTCGCGTACGCCGATCTCACCGGCGACCATACGCCCGTCCACGTGGACGAGGAATACGCGAACGCGAGCCATTTCGGCTGCCTCGTCGCGCACGGGCTGTTCGGCCTGTCCATCGCCGACGGCCTGAAGACGCAAAGCGACTACCGCTTCCTGCCCGGCATGTCGCTCGGCTGGACGTGGGACTTCGTACTGCCGATCAAGGTCGACGACGTGCTTCACGTCAAGTTCCGCGTCGGCTCGATGCGGGCCAGCAAGAGTCGCCCGGGTTGGGGCATCGTGGTGCTGCCGTCGGAGCTGATCAATCAGGACGGCCAGGTCGTTCAACACGGCGAACATCGCCTGATGGTGCCGCGGCGCCCGGAGGCCCTGTAATGCAGGCTCGCCCACTCGAAGGCATTCGCGTCGTCGACTACAGCCACTTCCTTGCCGGCCCGTATGTCGGTCGCTGTCTCGCCGCGCTCGGCGCCGAAGTCATCAAGGTCGAGCGCCCCGGCTCCGGCGACGCCGGACGCCAGCACGCGACCGTGCTCGACGACCAGCAAAGCGGCTACTTCCTCCAGCTCAACATGGGCAAGCGCGGCGTGAGCGTCAACATGAAGGACGCGCGCGGCAAGGCGTTCATGCAGCGCCTGTGCGACTCGGCCGACGTGTTCATCGAGAACTATCGGCCGGGCGCGCTGGACAAGCTCGGGCTCGGCTATGCCGAACTGTCGGCACGCAATCCGGGCCTCGTCTACTGTTCGATTTCGGCGTACGGTCACACCGGTCCCGATGCGCACCGCGCGGGCTTCGGGCTGATCGCGGAAGCCAAGAGCGGCATCATGCAGATGGTGGGCACGCCGGGCGAGCGGCCGCCGCTGCTGCGCATCTCGCTCGGCGACATGTACACCGGCATTCATGCGGTCGCGGCCATCAATGCCGCGCTGCTGGGGCGCGTGAAGAGCGGTCGCGGGCAACACGTCGACATGGCGCTGTACGACACGCTGGTATCGATGCACGAATACGCGGTGCAGTGCTACACGCTGCAGGGCGTGCTGCCCGAGCAGACCGGGCACGACATGCCGACCTCGACGCTCTACGGCGTATTCCGTGCCGCGGACGGCGATCTCGTGATCGCCGCGCAGGTCGACGACGCGTGGAAGCGCTTCGCCGGACTGATCGCGGCGCACGGCGGCCCGGCTGGCTTCGGCACCGACACGCTGTATCACGACAGCACCGGACGCAACGCGCACCGTGCGGAGATCCTGTCGGTCGTCGAGCCGTGGGTGGCCGCGCGTTCCGTCGCGTCGGTACTGGATCTGCTGGACGGGATCGACGTTCCCTGTGCGAAGGTGCAGCGCATCGACGAGGTATTGAACGATCCGCAGATCCAGGCCAGAGGCATGGTCGTCGAGCAACACCATCCGCGCTACGGGACACTGCGCCTGCCCAATCTGCCGTTCCGGTTTTCCGATTGCGATACGACGATTCGCGACGTCGCGCCCGATCTCGGGCAGCACAACGCGGAAATCGCGCGCTCCCTCGGGTTCGATTCGGCCGAAATCGATGCGATGCAGGCCGATGGCGTCCTCTATTCGAAGGAGAACCAATGATGACCGACCAATACGCGGTGATCGGCAATCCGATCGGGCACACGAAATCCCCGCTGATTCACGGTCTCTTCGCACAAGCCACGCGGCAGGACATCGTCTATACGGCCATCGAGGGCCCCGTCGAGCCGGCGGGCGCCTTTGCTGACGCGGTTCGCGCGTTTTTCGACGGCGGCGGCAAGGGCATCAACGTCACCGCGCCGTTCAAGCTCGACGCGTTCGCGATGTCGGACGAACGCAGCGAGCGTGCACAGCTCGCGGGCGCGGCCAATGCGCTGAAGTTCGACGGCGGCCGCATCCTGGCGGACAACTTCGACGGCATCGGACTGGTTCGCGATATCGAAGCGAACCTCCATCTGCCGATGGCCGGCAAGCGCGTACTGGTGCTCGGTGCAGGCGGCGCCGCACGCGGCGCGCTGTTGCCGTTCCTCGAAGCCGGACCGGCCGAACTCGTCATAGCGAATCGCGACGTCGACAAGGCGCGTGCACTCGCCGCGCAGGTCGCAGGACGCGGTTCGCTCGTTGCCAGCGGCTATGCAGACCTCGCGCGGATGGGGCGTTTCGACCTGGTCGTCAACGCGACGTCGGCCAGCCTGACCGGCGACCTGCCGCCGGTCCCGCCGAGCGTCTTCAGTCCGGCCGGCACGGCCTATGAACTTGCATACGGCAAGCGCCTCACGCCGTTTCTCCGGCTCGCGAAAAACGCGGGGGTGCACGGGATCGCGGACGGCGTCGGCATGCTGGTCGAGCAGGCGGCCGAAGCGTTCGCGTGGTGGCGCGGCATACGCCCCGAGACCAGCTCGGTGATCGACCGGCTGGCCGTGCCGTTCGACTGAACACCGGCGGGGTGCCGTGTCGTGAGCAGGTACCCTGCCGCTGCAACCGCTACCGTCGCCCCGATGATGCGTCAGTACCTGAGCCTTGTCTGACAAGGCTCGGCACATGAATCTTCGCCAAGACCGACGCTCGCCCTCCTTCGAGCACCTTTAGCGACCCCAAGCAAGCAGTCGAACATTGCAAGGCGGACGCAGGCGAATCGCGCGAACAGGCGCGAAGCACCTCCCGATGCCTACGCACAAGTAGGGTGCTTACCCATCCGGACCCTTCGGCGCCCATGCCATAATTCCGGCAACGTACCGTCCGGTACGCGATTGCGCCACCGTCATGTCCGCTCTTTTTCGCAGGAAGATGGGCAGCATCCTGGGATTGCTTGCAATCCTGATGGCGACGCTCGCGCCAACGGTATCGCAGAGCCTTTCCTCCGAACGCCAGTTCGACGCGGTATCCGGGGCACTCTGTACCGCGCGCAACGGCGCGGACATTGCAACTCCCGACCACTCGCCGTTACCCGAGAATGCGGCCCACTGGCAGGCATGCGCATATTGCGGGCTGCTTGCCGACATACCCGCGTTACTGGGCGGGGCCACGGGATTCGTGCCGATCGATTCGGCGGTTTATCGCGCCTCGGCTACCCCGTTTCAAACACTCCACGGCACGTTCCACTTCGCTGCGGCCCAGCCGCGTGCGCCTCCATTTTCGTCCTGATCGAGTCAGCCCGACGACGATGCAGATGCCTTTGCATCGCCGTGTTCTCGCGCGTCGTTTAACAGGCTCGCGAGCACATTTCGCGCCTCACACAAGGATCGAATCATGCGCACCATTCCTCCACGCGGCGGTATGCCGATGCTCGCGGCCCTGATCGCGCCGGCTACGCTCGCACTCCCGCTTCTGTTCCCCGCACCCGCATCCGCGCACGCTATCGCCGGTAATCGGGTTTTCCCGGCGACGATGGCGGTCGACGACCCAGGTGTCGGCGACGAACTCAATCTGGAATTCGGCCACGTCAAATCGTTGACCGACGATGGCGACCAGCAGCACACCAACACGACATCGCTCGAATGGGACAAGCTGATCACGCCCAGTTTGGCCCTTTCAGTCGTCGGAACCTACGTCAACATCAACGCGCCGAACGGCGGATCGGCCCACGGCTTCGACAATTTCGCCATCGGCGTCAAATACCGCTTTTACGTGAACGAAAGGCACGAGTTCATGGCCTCGGTTGGCGCGGTCGCGGAACTGGGCGGCACCGGAGCAAGCTCGATCGCCGATCCACACTCGGCGATCACGCCGACGCTTTACGTCGGCAAGGGATTCGGCGATTTGCCGGATAGCCTGAAGTACCTGAAGCCGCTCGCGATCACCGGGACCCTCGGTCCGCGCCTGACGATGAACAGCGCTGACCCGGATGCGTTGAGCTGGGGCGTCACCGTGCAATACAGCCTTCCGTACCTGCAGAATGTCGTACAGGATGTGGGACTCAAGGCGCCGTTCAACAACTTGATCCCGGTCGTCGAGTTCCCGATGAGCACCTGTACCGGCGGTCCCTGTTCGGGACACACGACGGGCAGCATCAATCCCGGCCTGCTCTGGCTCAACCGATGGGGCCAGTTTGGCGCCGAAGCGGTCATTCCAGTCAACCATGCAAGCGGAAAGGGTGTAGGTGTCCTGTTTCAGGCGCACCTGTTTCTGGACGACGTCATGCCTCGCTCGCTTGGCAAGCCATTTTTCGGGAAAGGGGAATAGCCATGCCGGCATTTAAACGAGATCGTCCCGGTTTGCGCGCAGCCGCCATCGCGGCAGGTATCGTGCTCGCGTCGACGGCATTCGCTCACGTGTTTCCGCAAAAGCAGTCACCGTCGGCGGGCGCCGAAGTCGTGCCACCGACAAGGGTGGCGATCGAGTTCGACGGACCGCTTGAACCTGCGTTCAGCTCGTTGAACGTCAGCAATTCGAAGGGTCAACAAGTGAATACCGCGAAGGCGGAGGTCGATCCGAACAACACGAAGTCAATACATGTTTCGCTGCCCACGTTACCGCCCGACACGTACACGGTGCATTGGGTCGCGGTCGCGTCGGACGGACATCGCACGCACGGAGACTATTCGTTCAAAGTGAAGTAATGAACCCGGCGACGGTGTTCTCATCGCGTGGTCACCGTCGTCGCCAACGTAGCAGCCGCGTGTGCAATCGGCGCTGTTTCTTGCTGGAAGATGCGTAGAAACTTTACTAAGATCATCAGGCTAGCCGGCCTCGACATCGAATCTTGCGGAGGTTTCCTTGAAAGCGAAAAGCAAGTTCAGCTTTTTTCCCGACCACCAAGCTCCGCAATCCGTTCGAGCCGCAGTCGCGGTCTACTGGCTTGTATTTTCAGTCTCCTTCCTGCGAATCGTTGCTGAAGTGGGCGTTCCGCCTTTCAACACGACGAATGAAAGGGAAGCGGCAATCACGTTGTTTGGGTTGCTTGCGGTATTTCTTGTATCTTACGCATTCACCATCACGCGCCTTTCAGCCGGAAAGCTCTGGGCAAGGAACCTTGCACTTTTCGTTACGGCACTCCTCGCCGCAACAGCGCTCCATCATCTTTTTGCGGATGGACTTTCCTCCGGGCAGAACAACGTCGTGGGCTTGATAAGCATTGCCATAGAAATTGTTGCGGGGTTATTTTTGCTGACCTCGGAAAGTATCGCGTGGTTCAAATCAAAGGTCAGCTAAACCGAGGTACTCTGCGGTCACCCGGGACCTGCGCTTGCGAGTGTCCGTCATGCGACGGATCGCGTCCCGTCAGGCGACCACGATCTGCACGACTATTCCAGTCTCGACTGTGTTCTTGAACGGCGCACCACGCGTGAACGCCGTGCATCCGTGGTCGTGTCGCGCCTGCTCGTCAGAAGCGATGGTGCAGGCCAGCCATGACGCCCAGTTGGGTCGAGCCCGCTGCTGCGCTCAAGCCGTTGAACCCTTGCAGCTGTGCGCCGATCAGCCCGCCGCGATAGAGCGAGTAGTCGGCCTCGAGATAGACACTTGTGCGCGAAGACAGGCCGTAGTCGGCGACGAGCTGGAACTGCGTGGCGTTGCCGTTGGCACTCGCCGTCTTCCCATTCTGCAGCGTGCGCCAGAAGTTGGCCGACAGATGCGTCCAGTTTCCGACCCGTTGCGTTACGCCGCCATAAAACATCTCGCGTGAGGAGAACTGGGTAAAACCGAGTGCCGTCAACTTGGCAGGCGTGAAGGGGCCGTTCGGCGAATTGCCCGCATAGTCGTGATCCTGGCGATTCACCGCCCAGCCGGCGCTGACTGTCGTATCGGTGCTGAACGTATAGGCCGCACCCGCCGTCCACGTCTTGAAGTGCGCCGAAGTATTCACCGCGTCGCGCATGTCGAGATAGCCCGCCGCGACCCGCAAAGGCAAGTTTGCCGGCAGATACGAAAGCGATGCGCCAATCTGGCTGCCCGCGCCGAACGCGCCTGCAACGCCTCCGAACGCGTACGACAGTTCCAGCGTCACGTCCTGCCAGCGGGCGGCGTACTTAGCCATGTTGCTCGTCCAGGACCCCTGTGCCATGCCGGCTTCCGGCCGAAACTCATACACGGTCGGCAGCCACGGATTCGTGACGTAGCTTCGCAGCACTGCGTCCGCGACCGGATTGAGCTGGCGCCCCAGCGTGAGCCGTCCGAGTGTCGAAGACTTGATGCCGACGAAGGCCGTGTTGAAGAACGGGTAAGACGGGTCGGTTGCCCCGCTGTTCGGAAAGAACCGGTTCTCGAGCTGGAACACGACGCTGTTGCCGCCGCCGAGGTCTTCCGCACCGAGCAGTCCCCAGTGACTTTCGCTCAGACCGCCGTTCGAGAGCTGCGTGCGGTCGTTCCCGGCTTTATCGGCATGGGTCGTATAACGCACGGCCGTGTCGACCAGCCCGTACAGGGTCACCGACGATTGGGCGTGTGCCGTCGCGCAATGCAGCGCAAGGTTGCAGAAGAGTAGCGCGAGCGAGGTCGGCTTGAGTTCGATACCGGTTTTCATGCTTGCCCAGTTTCCGTATTTAAATTTGGATAACTAACAATAACGTAGCGCGTGTTCGAAGCACTCCAGGTCAGGGCCTCTGACTCGGAAGCGACATTCACCAAGCGTGGAACGACGTGACGCTAAGCCTTTGGCTTGCGCGGAGCGAATAGCACCATGGCAACGGCCGCCGCCAGCGAAAACACGGCAAGCACGAGCAAGCCGCTGCTGAAGTTTCCCGATTTCTCGCGCAGCAGCCCAAGAAGCCACGGTGTGACGAAGCCGGAAAAGACGGCAATGGTATTGATGAAGGCGATTCCGGTAGCCGCCACCGGTGCAGCCAGGTAGCTGGACGGAACGCTCCAGAAGATGGGAACCGCAGTCTGAATGCCCACGATCGCAAGCGAAAACAGAACGATTGACGACGTCAGCGTGAGGTCCGACATGGCGAGCACCGAGAGAGAGACGGCGCAGATGACAGCCGGCACGGCGAAATGCCAGCGCCGCTCCATCTTTCTATCGGAATGGACCCCGTTGAACCACATCGCAGCGCCGGCCAGAAGGCTTGGGCCGCCAATGAGGAGCCCGATATCCAGAGCGGACCGAACGCCGAACGATTTCACCACTGCGGGCCCCCAGAAAGCGAGCCCGTAGGCCGCGGCCGTCGTGCAGTAGAAAACCAATGCGAATGCATAGACGCGCCAGTCGCGAACCAGCATGGCGAACGATTGAGCCGAGCGGCCTGCTTGTGTGTTCGCGCGATCACGCGCCAGAGCGAGAACCAGCGACTGGCGCTCGTCATGCTCGAGGAAAGTCGCAGTCGTGGGGTTCTCGCTTAGTCTGGAATACGCAACGAATGCGAATGCGCAGCTCGGCAAGCCTTCCAGGAGAAACAGCCATTGCCAGGCGCGCAGACCCAGAACACCGTTCATGCGGTCCAGGATGAGCCCGGAAAGCGGACCGCCGAGGACCCCCGCCGCCACGGTCGCCATCATGAAACCGGCGATGATTCGTGCGCGCCGGTGGGAAGGCAACCAGAGGCTGAAGTAGTAGATGATGGCCGGAAAGAAACCCGCTTCACACATGCCAAGCAGAAGCCGGGCGATGTAGAACTGAAATGGCGTTTTCACGAACATCGTCGCGGCTGAAACCAGCCCCCAGCCGAACATGATGCGGAAGATCGTTCTGCGTACGCCGATACGCCGAAGCAGCATGCTGCCGGGCACCTCGAACGCCATGTAGGTCAGAAAAAACAATCCTGCGCCAAGGCCGTATGCGGCGTCCGAGAGCCCGAGATCCGAGCGCATGTGCAAATGCGCGTAGCCGATGTTGAGGCGGTCCAGCGTGCACAAGACATAGCCGATGAAAAGCACCGGCAGCAGCCTTCGAACGACTTTCCGATAGATCTGCTCGATGTCGTGATCCGCTACGGCGAGTGCCTGGGTCCCGGCGGACGCGGCGAAATCCTGTCTCATGTGTCCCCTTTAATAATGAGCAGAGGACAACGAGTACAGCAAAATGTCAGCCTCTGCGTATACGCAGAATGCCGCAACGATTCAAATGAGTCATTTAATGTATACCCTGCCTGTTGTTATGAATATGTCTCCGGACTACAATGCCGCGCCGGCGATCAAGGACTGCTCGTTCGGGAAAGCCGCGAGCATGTCGGCAAAGTTGTTCGCGCCCGCGGAAATGTGGTTCGTCATGGCTTTGGCCGCCGCCTCTTCGTCGCCAGCGAGAATGGCGTCCAGAATCTCGCGATGCTCCTTGAGCGACGCACGTATCCGTGCCGGACGGTCGAAGCGGATATCGATGATACCCCGCATCCGTGCCCTGAGCGTGCGTAACTGCTGGTTCAGATAGTCGTTGTGGCAGGCGTTGTAGATTGCCGTATGGAACCGGGTGTTGGCGGCGCGATAAGCAGCGGCGTCGCTCTGCAAGGCGGCTGCGCTGCATGCCTCGTAGCTTTCACGCAGGACGGCCGTTTCTTCATTGGTAATGCGGCGGGCGGCGAGGCCTGCTGCCAGCGCCTCCAGTGAGGTGAGCACTTCGTTGAGTCCAACGTATGCGCGCAACGAGATGGACGATACCACCGCACCCTGGCGAGGAATCAGCGTCACGAGGCCGGTCGCGGCCAGTTGCAGCAGCGCCTCCCGGGCGGGCGTGCGCGAGACCCCGAAACGACGAACCAGCAACTGTTCGTCGATCTGCGTACCGCTGGGCAGTTCGCCGCTGAGGATTTCCTCGCTCAGTTCGCGCCTGATCGTATCCGTCAAATTCTGTTTCTGCTCTTGCATGGCTCCCCCGCATCCCTTGACGCATACATCATACGCGTCCCGGTTGCGAAAGCGTAGATTCAGCCAGGGAAAACCTGGATGTTTCCCATTCAATGTATACGTAAATATTATGTACGAATACATTGAAGGAGAAGCTTGTGGAACCGACACCCGACGGTGTGCCGACGCTCACCCTGACCGGGGGCATCGCCCGGATCACGCTCAACCGCCCCGCGCAGGCCAACCGGCTCGGACCGGACGACCTCGCGGCGCTTTCGGCGCATATCGCCGCGGTCAATACCAGCGACGCGCTGGTGCTCCAGCTCGCCGGCAGCGGCAAGCACTTCTGCAGCGGGTTCGACCTGGGCAAGTTTGCGACTCGCACCGACAAGTCGGCGTTCGAAGACGTGGTCAATGCGCTCGAAGACTGTCGCCCGGTGACGATCGCCGCGATCAACGGCGGCGTGTACGGCGGAGCGACCGATCTGGCGCTGGCCTGCGATTTCCGCATCGGCGTCGAGGCCACGCGGATGTTCATGCCCGCGGCGCGTCTGGGCCTGCATTTCTATCAGCGGGGCCTGGAGCGTTACGTGTCGCGACTCGGTCTGGACATGGCCAAACGGATGTTTCTGACATGCGCGGAATTCGACGCCGGGCAACTGCTCGCATGCGGCTTTCTGACCGAGTGCGTCGCTCGCGAGGATCTCGACGCGCGCGTGACCGCATTCAGTGAGCACCTGGCCGGGATGGCGCCCATTCCCCTGCTGGGCATGAAGCGCCACCTCAACGCGATAGCGCGCAATGCACTTGATGTCGAAGCGCTCGACGCGGACATCCGACGCGCGGTTGCGTCGTCCGACCTCGCAGAAGGTGCGCGCGCATGGGCGGAGAAACGTCGCCCGAATTTCACCGGCCAATAGGAGCCAAATGCCATGGCAGATCTCTCGCCTCAACCTGCATTGGCAGGGTTGCGCGTCCTGGATCTTTCGCGAGTTCGCGCGGGCCCGACATGCGTGCGCATGCTGGCCGACTTCGGCGCCGACGTGATCCGGATCGAGCCGCCACCCGGCGTCGACGCAAACGACTCGATGTTCGCCGATAACCGCAAGGGCGGCGACTTCCAGAACCTGAACCGCAACAAGCGCGGCTTCACGCTCAACCTGAAGACGCCGGAGGGCATCGACATCCTCTATCGTCTCGTGAAGACGGCGGACGTCGTCGTCGAAAACTGGCGGCCCGACGTCAAGGCCAGATTGGGGATGGACTACGAGACGCTGGACAGGTTGAATCCGCGGGTCATTCTCGCGAGTATTTCCGGTTTCGGTCAGGATGGCCCTTACGCGAAGCGCCCCGGTTTCGACCAGATCATTCAAGGCATGGGCGGGTTGATGTCGCTCACCGGGACGCCGGAAAGCGGGCCCACGCGCGCGGGCATTGCCGTCGCCGATTCGAGCACCGGCTTGTACGCGGCGATCGGCATTCTCACCGCGCTGTTCGAGCGCGAGCGCAGCGGTAAGGGGCAATGGGTACACACGAGTTTGCTGCATTCACAGATTGCCATGCTGGACTTTCAGGCCGCGCGATACCTCGTCGAAGGCGATATTCCTGCGCCCGCAGGCAACGACCATCCGACCGCCGCACCGATGGGCGTGTACGAAGCTGCTGACGGGGCGTTCAATCTGGGTGTCTCCGGAGTCGGGCAATGGGAAGCGCTGTGCCGCACGCTAGGACGTGCGGAGTGGCTGACTGATGCCCGATTCGAAAGCAATCGTGCGCGTGTCTCGAACCGCGTCGAACTGAACGCCGAGCTTCAGTCCATCTTCGCAACGAAGACGGTCGACCATTGGGTCACGCTGCTCAACGAAGCCAGCATCCCGGCCGGCCCGATCTACAGCGTGCCGCAACTTTTCGAAGACAGGCAGGTGAAGCATCTTCGCGTCGTGCAGGAAGCCGTCAGGGCGGATGGACATGCGCTGCCGATGATCGCGCAGCCCGTCACGCTCGAGCGCACGCCGGCGAAGATCTCGGCCCCCGCGCCGGAGTTTGGCGAACACACCGATGCGATCCTGGAAGAGCTTGGCTTCTCAGCGACCGCAATCGCAGAACTACGTAATTCGAACGTCGTTTGAGGCAGCCCGCAATGAATGAAGATCAGCGTAACTTCGATGCATTGAGTGCTCTCGAACAACGCATCAAACCCGTCGGACTTTCGCTCGAAGATATGGGCGGCAAAGCGGGTTCAGCCGAACACGGTGTTCTACTGCCCGCGCCCGCATTTCCCGGACCGGATCCAATCGGCTCGCGAATCTCGGACTACCGCCCCTGCGGGTAGATGAGCGGGCGGAGCTCGGTTTGCCCGACGACGCGCATTTGTGCGGTTCGGGAGGGAAAGTGGTCAGTCGAGTGGCGGTTCCATGTGGCCGTGAGGCGACCGCGAAAACCGGATCAGAGTCGCTCGAGAAATTCAAGGAAAAGCAAGATGACGATGAGGATGCCAATCCATCTCACCGTCACATTGAGGTTTGCGAGCTTGAGGCCCAGCGCGACCACCGAATCCGCGACGAGTTTCGTCGTAACGTCGCTCTCCTGCTCTCCGCTCCGCTCGGTCCCACGCAATGAAGTCGTCGCAAAGTCGATTCGAAGGCCGGTGACATAGCCCGTTGCAATAGTCGGCCATTCGATCGTGTCGTTGGGTTTGAGAAAAAGTCGAGACTGCCGTGCGGGATCAGCCGTCGGGCGCCCGGCCAAATACAGGTGTCGCATGGTCAATCCCAACTCTACCGCGCCAAGCTGGCCATCCGCGCTCGCCTTCGCAAGCACCTGCAGGCAAGCGTCGGGAATGTGGCAGGCGAGCCACCATTGATCGGGCTCGTCGACTTCGTCGTCGGCACGATTGAAGCCGAGCCGGGCACTGCCGAGCGCGACGTCGGACAACGAGGTACCCAGCTCGTCTTCCAGCGCACGCAGGCCCAGCAGGTCGGCCGCGGTGACGTCGCGCGCCTCGAAAGTCACCTGAAGCGTGCGCGTCGAGCGGTGCGTGTCGCCCATGATCGACAACTCCTGCCCTTCGATACTCGCCACGCCGTGTAGCGACGTGGAAAGTGTCGGCTGCTTGCCTGCGTCCAGTGGCTCGACGAGTTGTTGCACGATCTGAAGCTGCTCCAGCTTCAACCACAAGGACGTCGCCGCGTGGTACGTCTGCTTCTCGTCGTCGGACCCGACGTGTTCAACGGTGCGAGCCTTCTGCCCGATCGGACTCACCGCCCACCCTGTTTCCAGAAAATCCATGACACCCCCCCGCTGCTGCCCGTTACATCAAGCTCCTCGCTGGCGAAAAAACGCGAGTGTCATCCGTCTGACCATGTGATTGAATCATCCGTTGTTTCGTACCGCCTCGCAGTAGGGGGAAACGTGGCATTTTGCTTACGCCGCGCCTTCGCCAATCGTGTGCTGAATCGGCACGGTCTGGAAGTGATACCCGTCAAGCGTGCGTCGAATGCCCGTATGACGCAGCAGCACCTGCTCTCGAGCGACACCGCTTCAGTTAGGCATACTTGTCGCCGACCGTACTGCGAATCGGATGGGTATCGTAGATGATGGTCATCCGTTCGATCAGCCCCGCCACGTCGAACTCGAACACGTCGACGCACTCGAAGCGCGCCACCGAGCCGTCTTTCAGCGCCCAGTCGTAGATGAAGTAACCTGTCGCACGTCGAGCCCCGCTCGTGCTGACGCAGATATCGATCGGTGTAATCTTGCTTTCTCCCGACGCGGCAGCGACCTTCGAAAAGAAGGGTTCAGGGTGCATCCAGCCGAGAAATGGCGAGAAAATCTGCGCGTCCGGCGTAAATAGCGCACAGATGGCACCGACATCGCCTCGCTCCAGTTCTCGAAGGTAGGCGCGAACCTGTTGCGCATGGCGTGATTCCGATATTGAACCCAAAATTATCCTCCGATGATTCGTCGACAACCCCGTTCATTCGTCAGAACAGGACATCCAGTAGACGCACGATAGCGACGCACCGATGACCGAACAATCGAAAAATTTGCAATCCCGGTATGCAGCGCATGCATATCCGCTGGCTGACCTGACGCGGCCGCTCCCGCCGTTGGCAGCGATCCAGTCATTCGTCGCTGCGGCGCAGCTCGGCAGCGTCAGCAAGGCTGCGGATCATCTCTGCCGTACGCAAGGCGCGGTGAGCCGCCAGATACAGCAGCTGGAATCGCATTATGGATGCGCGCTCTTTGTGCGCCATGTATCGGGCCTGACGTTGACGGCAGAAGGACATGCACTGCTGACGGTCGCGGTCAACGTGCTCACGCAACTGGTTCAGCACGCGGACGTCCATGCACGGGCGACCTCGGTTCTCACGTTGCAGCTGCCGTCCACGTTCGCCATTCGCTGGTTGCTCCCGCGGCTGCCGGAGATTCATCGTGCGATGAGCGGGACGGAGCTTCGTATTTCGACATCCGCGGACGATACGCCGGATTTCTCGACGTCCGACGTCGATGCCATCATCGTGCGAGGCACGGGGCAGTGGACCGGCATGGAAGCGGTACCGCTGTTTTCCGAGATGCTCACGCCGATGTGCGCGCCCGCCCTGGCGACATCACTGCGATCCGTTGCCGACCTTGCGCATGTCGACCTGCTCCATCCCGGGCCCAGCCACGCAGAGTGGAAATGCTGGCTCGATCATGTCGGCGCACACCAGATCGATGCGGGGCGCGGCCTGGTATTCGATACCCTCGAATTGACGCTCGCGGCATCGATGGAAGGACACGGCATTGCCATCGGCGACCCACGAATGGCAAGAGACCGGCTCCGTGCCGGATCGCTGGTGACACCGTTCGAGGATGTGGTTCAGGACGGCCTTTCCTACTTCCTCGTCTATCCGCCCCAACGTGCGGCACAACCGAAGATTCGCGCCCTCGCCGACGTCTTGCTACGACTTGCGCGAGAAGACTGATCGCCACGCGAACGTCCGATACCTGGGTGGAACCGGTATTCAAATGTCCCACCCAGCGTGCGTTGGAGGCGCTGTCGACGATGCCGGTTGCGTGAACGCCCGGACTCGCGATTACTCGCTGCGGCCCGACGCAAGGTTTGCGTCGATCCACGATGCTACGTCGGTGACCGGAATGGCGTGGCGCTGGTTGAACGTCCCGCGCTTGTCCCATGCGACACCCCGTCCTTGTGCAAAAGCCGCGCGATACTTGCGCATCATATTGTTCGGGTCGCGCGCCAGTTCATCAAGCAAGTACTGCTCACTCCACACCGAACGGCTGAAGGGGCGGCCGAGGCCCGCTTGCAGCTTGTCGGCGACTTCCCCGTAAGTCACGGTGTCGCCGGCCAGATACACGATCTCGTTCCGGATACGCGGTTGGGCGAACACGATCGCGGCAGTCAGCGCGCCGATATCGTCGGGCGTCGTCAGCGTCACGGCGGTATCGAGGCTGCCCAGCGCGTGAACTGCGTCGTTCTGCAGGTCGACGACACCGAAGTCCGGCTCGAACAGGTAGCTCATGAACATGCCGGTCGAGACGATGACCCACTCGGTCTCGTGCTGACTGCGCAGCAACTCGCGCACGTCCAGCTGGGCGTCGAAGATGTCCTGCGGACTGCCACGGCCGATCGCGTCGAAATCGACGCCGAATTGCCATGGGAAGTACCTCGGGATGCGCGCCTGCAACGCAGCGCGTGCCAACTTCATCGGCGTGTCGATTCCAGCCGTAATGCCCGCGCAGCCGATTACCGTGTCGTATCGCGCGAACAAGGCGGCGAGCTCATCGATTGAGCTCTTCACAAAATCGCCTACGACGATCTCGATCCCGAGATCTCGAATCTCCGCGATATCATGCCGCTTCGCTGGTGCGCTGGACTCAACGGCACTTGCGCGCAGCAGCACGCTGACCTTCGCACCGGCCACGTCCTTCGCCCGGCGCGCAAGATTGCGCAGGACCGGGAGGCCGAGTTCGCCGGCACCGAGCACGAGAATGTTTTGGGACGTTGCGTTAGGATCTGCTTGGTTCATCGTCTAGCCTGCCAAAGAATGAGTTGCGGCAGTCTAGCAATGCGGGAACGTGGTTGAAAGAAGGTACACGCGTGATACTGGGAGCCAGGCAGTTGGATCGAGACGAACTTCTCCAATATTCACAGACCGTATGTGACGGCCTGAAAGACGACGACGACGGATTGCGGCGGGAGGTGCTCGCCCATGCCGGAAGCCGTTGGTCGCTCGGTGTCATCCATACGCTCGGCGTGTATGGCCGGCTGCGCCATGCAGAAATCGGCAGGCGCATGCACGGGGTGACCCAGCGCATGTTGACGCGCACATTACGACAGCTCGAGCGTGACGGCCTGGTGCTCCGTCACGATTTCGAGGAGGTACCCCCTAGAGTCGAATACGAGCTGTCCGACACGGGTATGGAGCTGCTCGTTCGCATGGTCCCGCTGTGGACCTGGATCGTCGAGAATGCGGACCGCTTCCGGGAAGCGAGGCAGAATTTCGACAGGCAGCACGTCGACGAAAGCTCATAGCCCGCCGGGGTCCGCCCCCTCAAGCGCACGCCGCGCCGCGCGCGGGCAGGTCGACGACCGATTGCATGAACCGTTGATCGACCGTCGCGGCGATACGCTGGGCCGTTTCGTACAACGCCGCACCGATCTGCGTGACCGACCTCGCGCCCGCCTCTCCCGGCAGCGCCAGGTACGGGCACGCGAGGATCGCGATGGCCGAACCCGACTTGTCGATGATCGGCGTCGCGATATCGGTGATGCCGGGAATGCGCGCATTGGGGCGGCAGAGATAGCCGTCGGCCAGATGGGGCGGCAACGCGTCGTCGCCGGGCGGCGGATTGCGCGGGCCAACATCGTGCCCGCCGGCCCGCGACAAACCGGCCCGCACCGCTTCGTCCTGAAAGGCCAGGTACATCTCGCCCGCCGCGCTGCCATGCAGCGGCACACGCGTCCCGACACGAACCGCGATGTTCCATTCCGTTTCGGCGCCGGCCGTTGCGATAACGATCATCGTGTCGCCGTCGAACACCGTCAGGTAACACGACTGGACCATCTGCAATGCGAACTGTTGCAGCAGCGGCGTGACGAGCGCGCCCAGCGATCGGGTCGGCGCATGATGCTGTCCGAGGAAGTAGAGCTTCATGGTGAGCGCGTACCGGTCGTAGCGATCCACCCTGTAGATGTAGCCGCGGTCCTCGAGCACCTGCATCATCCGGTACAGCTCGCTTCGGCTGCGCTTCAACGCGCGACAGATCTCCGCCTGCGCCATGCCGTACTGGCGATCGATGAGCAGCTCGAGGATATCGAGGCCTTTCTCGAGCGCCGGGGCGCGATAGCTGGTCTTTTTCCTGGGTCCCGGGCTGTCGGGAGGATCGACCGGGTCCATATCGGGATTCCGCATATGCCACATTGCCTCTGGAATTCAGCTCACTCTCGCCACGCCGGCATGACCCGCGTCGCATCGGGACGTCTGCGCCGATCGACCGTCAACGTGCTTCGGGCCACCACGGCTGCGGCGTTTCCCGGATCAGGTAGTAGTCGAGGTTCTTGCCGGCCAGCCACCGCGGACGTGCGCCCTTCCCCGACCACGAGCGGCCCGTGTTCGGATCGTAGTATTTCGCCGGCGCCTTCCGGGGCTGCGCCTTGATGAAGCCTGCCGCGCGCAGCAGCTCGATTTCGGTGATGCCGAACTGCCGGACGTGCTCGGCAATCTCCTTGAGCCGGGCCTGCTTCTCCTTCTGCCGGACTTCTTCGACGATCAGGTTCAGTTGACCCAGTTGCTGTTGCAGTTCGCGAATGGTGGGACTTTTCATTTGACACGTTCAGGGAAGACTCGACAGTTGCAGTTCGACCGCACACGACACGGCGCGGCTTCGCATGCGAAAAAAGGGCGGAACGCCCGCTCACGAAAGCTGGATCGCATGGATCACGCCGCGCAGGTTCCTGCATGACGCCTCCTTGACGCGCGGCAGCGCCGCATGCACCTGGTCGCGCAGTTGCGGAAGCTCCGACACGAAGCGGTCGAGCACCGCCGCCAGGCGCGCGGCGCGCATCGCTTCGTCGGGTTTCAACAGGAAGGTATCCGGCAGTCCGAAATGACTGAAAAGCCCCTGGAATTTGTCCTGGTAGGTCAGCGCCGCGACGGGTACGCCCATGCCGAGGCTCGCGATCGCGAGATGCATGCGGCCGGTCACCACGCCGTCGACCTGCCCCGAAATGGCCTTCAGTTCGGCCGCCGACATGCGGGCGCGCGGATAGCACAGCCGGTCGCCCATCGTCGCGGCCAATGCGTCGTGCAGCGGCTCCAGACAGGTATCGTCGCCGTCGCGGCCGCGATAGTCGTGAGACAGCAGGACGATGCTGACGCGATGCCGTGTCGCGAGTCCGCGCAGCGCCTCCTGCGCCGACGCGACGAGCGCGGCGATATCCGCGTCGCTGGCCCGCCGGATCAGCATCGGGTGCAGGTTGAATGCGATCGCGATGTCGCCGGCCGCACGCCGCGATGCGACCCACGACGCCGTGCGCCTGACGCAATCCGACGCGTCGTCCGGCTGAAGCATGAAGGCGGAATCCGCCACGAGCTCGGCGGGCGTCGAACTGAAACGCCTGAATCGGTCGAGCGAGACGCCGTCGCGCACATTGACCAGCAGCCGCGCGTCGATTTGATCGAATGCATGCCTCAGTTGCCGGTACGGCTGGCGGTTGAAGCTGAAGCCGAGGATCGTACCGGCCACGCCGCGCCTGACCAGCAGGTCGGCCGTCGCCAGCAGCCGCAGCGACGTCATCGGCGAGTAGTAGCCGTCCATCACGTCGGCGCCGATGACGACTACCGCGCTCGGCCGCAATGCGGCCAGCCGTTCGACGGTGTCCATCAGGCGCCATGGTTCGCGCCATGCGTCGACCGCCTGAAAGCCGAGCCGGGTCGCGGCGTCCGCCGCCTCCGGCGTGGCCGTGACGACCGACACCTTCAACGCGCCATTGGCAAGACGCAAGCGCTCGACGACCGCACGCAGCATCGCCTCGTCGCCTTTCGAGCCGACCAGCGTCCACGGATCGCACGGCAGGATCAGCAGATGGGCGCCCGGTGCGGCGGCATTTTCCGCGCCACGCCGTGCGGCCTCGCGACGCCATTGCCTGGTCAGCCGCGTGACATACAGCCACACGCGCAGCCGCTGCTTCAGATCGGCCAGTTTCGACATGTTCGATTCCCCAGTGTGGTTCGACGGTTTCGGTGGATGCATCCGTCACGCGTGCGCCGCAACCAGCCGGCGCCGGAGCGTCTCGCGCAGGACACCCAGCTGCGTTTCGTGCCAGGCCAGCGCAGCGTCGCGCGCGGCCGCGCCCTGCGCGACACGCTGCACGCGGTCCGTCGCGAGCCGGACGACGGCATCCGAGAAGCCCTGCGGATCGCCGTCCCGCACGACGGTCACGCCGCGCAGGTCGTGTTCGCCGAGGCCGCGCGCGCCGGTCCGCGTGCTGACGATCGGCACGCCGAGCGCCATGCTCTCGAGCAGCTTGATGTTGATGCCGGTACCGAGCAGCATCGGATTGATCGAGATCGGCGCGATCGCGAACGCGTCGCCCAGCTCGGCGACGATGCCGCGCTTGACGATGTGCGGCCCGTCCGGCACGGCCGCCGCGATCGTGCCGGCGAGATGCAGGCGAAACGCCGGCAATCGGGCCACGACGTGCGGCAGGATCTCGTCGACGAAGTACTTCACGGCATCGCGATTCGGCTGGTTGTCGCTGCCGAGAAAAGTCGCATCGGCATGCCCGGCGCAGTCCACCTGCGGCGGAAACGCGAGCAGGTGACTCAGGACCGCGACCGACGGCGTGTCGCCGCCGCCGAGGCGCGCCGCCAGCAGGTCGCCTTCCTCGGCCTGGATGGCCAGCGCGACGTGCGCACGGCGCAGTCCGTCGCATTCCCGCTCCGGCGGAATCGAGAACATGTAGCGCTTCGCGCCGGGACGGCCGATGAACGGCACGTGCCGGTCCGCGAAGATGTCGTGCGTATCGACGATCTTCACGACCGTATCGGGAAACGCATCGAGCGCACGCGAATAGAACACGTACTCGACGAACACGGCGTCGAATGCATGGCGGTGCTGCAGCGCGCGCAACTGCCCGAAGAAGCTGTCGCTGAACAGCTCGTCGAGCCCCGTGTAATACGCATGCCGGCTGCCGGCCGCTTTCGCGGCGAGGCGACGCACGAGCCACGCGACCCGCTTGAGTCGATAGCGCGCCAGCGCCAGGCCCGCTCGACGCAATACCGACACGCGGTCCGCGCCAAACTCCTCGCGATGCGCATCGAGATCCATGCCGCCCATCTGGCGCGACTCGAGATAGACGAAATGCACGTCGCAGCCGAGCGACCTCACCGCGCGCGCGAGATTCAGGACGCGACTGCGGTTGCCGGCATTGACGGGAAACAGCGGAATGGGCGAAACGATGGCGACTTTCATGAGACGTTTCCTTTCAGCGGAACGGGCGGCGGCGCGCCGTCCGGTGCACGGTGACGAACGGCGACGAAGGCGCCCACGCGCACGGACTGTCCTCGCGCGAAGCCGACACCGTGGACATAGATGCCTTTCTCGTGATCGGCGTCGTACGCGAACGGGCCGCCCGGCACGGGCAGCCACCGGAATTGCGCGTCGTCGAGCGTGCGCGCCGGCGTGTCGGTGCGCAGCGTCATCGGCGGGTAGGCGCCGACACGCACGGCGGCCGCGCCCGTCGCGCTGCCTTCCGGCACGCGCACCGATGCGTAGAGATCCCAGCGCCCGTCGCGCGGCAGCTTGTCGAGCTTGAGCTGGATCGCCCAGGCGCCCGAATCGCCGCGAATCGCGATCGCCGCGCCATCGAGCGAAGCCGGGTCGGCCACCATGCGCGCGCTGTCGTAGAGATTCACGCGCGACACGTCGATCGCGCGCCAGTCGCCGTCGGCAAGCCCCGTCACGAGCGGCGGCGCGACGACGGGATGCCGGTCGATATCGAGCAACGCGCCGAGTGCCGCGAGATTGCCGCTTTGCCGATACTGGCGGATGCCCGCGGCCGCGATCGCCGCGTCGAGACGCGCGCGCCGCGCGCCGACATCGAGATCCCAGCCGTCCTCCGCGGCCCGCGCCGCGTAGCGGTCGCGCAGTGCGAGGATCACGAAATCGAGCGGCACACGCGCCTGGCGCACGCGCGCGCTGCGCACGGCATCCGCGTCGACGGCACGGGCGGCTGCGTCGAAATCGCGTTCCGACTGGCGTACGAAGTCGTACGTGTACATCGACATGCCGACCGGCGTCTGCTCGGCGAGCACGTCGCCGCTCGCGCGCAGCGCCGCATGCATGCGGTCGATGTAGCGCATGACGGCCGGGGCCGCCGCGCCGTAATAGGCGTCGCAATATTCGCGGACGAGCGTGCGCGGGTCCGCCGTCGGCGTCCACAGCATCCGTGCGATCAGCCACACGCGCAGGCTCGCGAATTCGCCGCCGCGCGACTGCCAGTCACCTTCCGCGAAGTAGCCGTCGACGTTCGGCAGCGTGGCGAGCCACGCAATGCTGCGGCCGACCGGATAGAGATTCGGCGTCGGCTGCAGGTAGCCGCCGAAGTTCACGACGTGATCCCAGACGGTGATGTGCCGCGCGATCCCGTTCCACTGCCGCAGGCCGTCGCGCAGCCGCGCGTTGCGGTCCTCGTCGAGCGCGACGCTGTAGTCGACCTGGATCGTCATCGGATACACGCGAACGTGATCCGGCACCTGCATGCCGTCCGGCGGCGTGAAACCCCAGTGATAGGCCGGCATCGCGAAACGCGCGCCCGGCACCGCGACCCGGACCTGCGCCGACACGTCCCGCACCATGTCGAGAAACGCCGCCGACAGCGCGCCGCCGTGCGCATCGGCGAATGCGCGGCTGGCCGCGTCCGGGTCCCAGCCCCAGTCCATGTCGCGGATGCCGAACCAGATGCGGCCCGGATCGGGAAGACGCTTCAGGCGCTTCACGATCTCGGCGGCCAGGGTGGCGCGGACGTCGGTCGACATCATCGCGAGTTGCCCGCCCGCATACCAGGACGGATGGGCGGCCGCGTAACGATCATGCGGCACGAGCGTCCAGAAATCGGCATCGCCGTCCCGCGCGAGCCAGCTGCGATCCCACATGTCGATCCCGGGCGGGGACGCGCGATACGACGTGCCGTGCGACTCGCCGTTCAGCAGGTTGTGCGCGCGAAACGGCTTGTCCTCGCCTTCCGCGCTCAACACCTCGCGGTACGCGAAGCGCGGCACCTGCCGGACCGGCGCCGCGTCGACGCGCAGCTCGGCCCGCCGGGGCACTTCGGTCGCATCCGGCGCGAGCCACTTCACGCCGAGCTTGCGGTCGAGCCACCAGTAGGCGCCGAACAGCGTGCCGCGCGGGGTGCCGCCTGCAATGACGAGGTCGCCACCGCTGCGGCAGATGACGAAGCCGTCGCTGCCGAGCCCCGCCGCGTTCGCCGGCCCGCATCTCTGCGCCGCGTGCTCGCCGCCGACGACGATGGCGGGCATCCGGTCCTGGCCGTGGTCCGACACGGCGAACGAAGCACCGCTGATCCGCGACAGGTAATCGGCAATCTCGTCGGCCGCATGGCGCGTGACGGCATCCGCCGCGCCGGCATGCACGCCGTAGCGCGCGACACCTCCCTGCGCGAGCAGCACGCGCGATGCCGACGCCGATGCTCGCGCGTGCCCGCTGCCCGCATGCACGCCGTGCACCGGCGGGACGGTCTGCGCCCCATCGGCGCCGTGCGCGGCCAGCGCGCACAGTGCGCACTGTACGGCGGCAACGGCACGCAGGACGACGCGATACGGCCAGACGTGCGTCATTGCCGGGCGATCCGCGACACGCCGGGCGGCAACGACAGCGGCACGTGGAACTTGCGGTAGAAGCGCCACAGGCTGCGCAGATGATGCCGTCCCGCCCGCGAGACGGGGCTCGCCGCCGACTGCCGCTGATGTTCGTGCACGAGCGTGACGCCCGGCATGCCGAGCACGCGATAGCCGGCCAGCCAGGTCCGCGCGCACAAATCGACGTCCTCCATGTAGAGGAAATACGATTCGTCCATGCCGCCGAGCGACTCGAACAGGTCGCGCCGTACCACGAAGCCCGTTCCCATCACCCATTCGGCATCGAACGGATTGCCGCACGACCAGGCATCGATCATCAGGTGCCGTGCCATCCGCGCGCGAAAGCGGTTCGAGCGGCCGAGCGCGGTACGGCGCGCGAGGATGTCGAGCCAGCTGTAGAACCGTCGTGCCGAATACTGGCGCCGGCCGTCGGGATACTGCAGGTCGAGCCCGACGAGCCCAGCCTCCGGGCGCGTGTCGAACAACTCCAGCACCCTGGCCAGCCCGTTCTCGCTGAAACGCGTATCGGGATTGACCACCAGCACGTAGTCGCGCCGACAGGCGGCCATGCCGAAGTTCACACCCGAGCCGAAACCGCGATTGCATGCGGCATGCAACAGCCTCACGCCGCCCGGCAGCTCGCGTCGCAACCGCGCGTACGAGTCGTCCGGCGACGCATTCTCGACGACGACGATATCGTCGGCGAGCGCGACGCGCAGCGACGTCAATGACGCCACGCATCGAATCGTCAGGTCGGGCGTGCCGTAATTGACGACGATGACGCTGATTCTTCCTTCGGTTTCCATCGTGATACCCCGCGCCGTGGTTGATCATGTCGGCCGGTTTGCCCGGCTCTGTGGGTTGATGCGTGCGTCATGCCGACGCGCCGACCTGCTCGACGAGCTGCCAGAACCTGCTCGCCGATGTGTCCCAGTCGAACCGGCGGATCTGCTCGCGCCCTCGCGCGACGAGCGCGTCCCGCGATGCGGCCTCGGTGCCGAGCCGGCGCATCGCGACCGCGATGTCGACGACCGACAGCGGATTGACGAGCATCGCGGCGGCTCCCGCCACTTCCGGCATCGCCGACACGATCGACGTCAGCACGGGTACGTCGGACGCCATCGCTTCGAGGATCGGCAAGCCAAATCCTTCGTACTGCGACACGAACGCGACGAACAGCGCACCGCGGTACAGCTTCGGCATCGCGTCGTTCGGCAATACGCCCGCGAACACGAGTCCTTCGGCGCAGCGGTGCTGCGCGGCATGCGCAAGCAGCGCCGGGTCCGGTTCGCCGGTCAGCACCAGGCGGACGCCGAGCGGCAACAGCCCGCTCGCGCCGAACGCCTCGATCAGCCGGTGCAGGTTCTTGTAGTTGCGCCGGTTGCCCGGATACAGCACGTACGGAAACGGATAGCCGAGCGTGTCGCGGTTGCGCCGGTACGCATCGTCGGTTCCGTTGTGGATCACGTGAACGCGCTCCGGCGGCATGCCCGACCAGCGCAGGAACTCGTCGCGCGTGAACTCCGACACGCAGACGATCGCCGTGCAGCGCCGGTACAGCGGCCGGAGGACCGTGTCGTAGTAGAAGCGGTGCGCACGCGTGTAGAAGTGGCGATGCGTGAGGTCGTGCACGACGACGACCGACGGAAAGTCGGGCAACGTGGCCGGTACGAATCCGGGATTCCAGAACACCGCATCGCGGGCCGGCAGCCGCCGCAGCGCCCGGCTCAACGCGAGCGGCGACAGCGGGTGCGCGACCGCGCCGCCGACCGTCAGCGGGGCGATGCGCACGCTCGACGGCGCGCGCTGGGCGTAGGCCGCCATCACGTTGTAGATGCCGGTGCCGACCGGCCAGCGCGTGTCGGTGTAGACCGTGAGCGGTGCGCGCCCGGTGCGACCGGCTCGTGCGTCGATGTCCGTCGACGGGGAGAGGATCGAGCTCATCGTTCAGTCCATCCAGCCGAGCAGCCGATGCGACGCGGCGATCCAGTAGTACTTCGCCCGCCGCGGATTGCGGCGCGCACACGACAGCACGCAGCCGGCCACCGGCCGCGCGATCATGTAAAGGACGTACGCGAGCGGATAGCGATTGATGCGCAGCACATGCCCGAACCCGCGGTTGTAGCGCCGGCCGCGCGCATATGCCTGCTCGTCGAGCACGGCGAGCGGCTCGGGATGATGGACGCGCAGGTGCGGGTCGTAGTCGATCCGGCAGCCGGCCCGCAACGCACGGACCAGGAAGTCCACCTCTTCCCCCGCGCCCCAGCGCGAGGTCGCGCCGACGCCCAGGTCGACGTCGAACTGCCCCGCCGCGGTCACGGCGGTGCGGCGCAGGAAGATCGTGTACGACGTCGCGCACACCCACACGCTGAAGCGGTTCACGGTCTGCGCCGACGTCGCCCACCGTCCTTGCGACGGCCGGCCCGCGGCATCGACGCTCATCCCCGTCACGCCGTCGATCGTGCGGTCGGCCGACAGGCGCGCCGCGACCGCATGGAGCGTCCCCGGCCGATACCAGCAGTCGTCGTCGGGAAAGCCGACCACGTCGCCCGTCACGGCCTTCAGGCCGACGTTCGTCGCACGCGACTTGCCCTTCTCCGATCGCAGGTGGACGATCGTCAGCCGGTCGCGATAGCGTTCGACGATCCGCTCGACGCGGTCGTCCGGATTCTGGTCGACGACGATGACTTCGAGGTCGGCATAGGCCTGCAGCAGCAGCGAATCGAACATGCGCTCGATCTCGTCGCTGCGGCCGAGCGTCGCCATGATGAGGGAGAATTTCATCGAATAGGCCCGGACGGGAAAAAGGATCGGGGCCGCGGGACGCGCGGCGCGGTGCGGGTTTCCCGGCGTGCCGCCCGCGGAACGAAGGCGAACGACGCGAGAAAGCCGATGAACAGGTACGACGTTTCGCTCTGGTGCATCGGGTTGATCAGCGACCACGCGGCAATCGGCGCCAGCACGACCATCGCGCGCCGGCCCTGGCCGAGGCCGCCGAAGAACACCGCCCACGCAAGCAGTCCGATCGGGCCGGCGACCAGCATCAGGTCCAGCGGCGCGCAGAAGACGGCGCTCGTGCCCTCGCCGAGCCCGCGGACGGCGACGGCCGAATGCGAGAAGTAGTGTTCGACGAAGCCGAAGCCGTGCCCGATCCAGTCGCGGCCGACCAGCTTGATCGACTCCGTGAAGGCCAGCCCGCGCTCCTGCTGGAGGCGGACCTGCAACTGGTCGCCGGTCAGTTCGCGCGTGAACATGTACAGATAGAACCCGGCCCCGGCGGCCATCGTCAGCACTTTCGCGAAGAAGTGGCCGCGCACCTGGAACAGGATCACGATCGCGCATGCGATCAGCACCGTCTTCGATTCGCTCAGCAGCGTCACGACCAGTGCGAGCACCACGAACTTCGCGACGTCGGGAATGCGGCGCGGCGACTGCAGGAAGCATGCGTAGGCGGCCAGGAAGAAGAACGCGGCAAACCAGTTCCGCTCCTTGAACGACCCGTGAATCGCGTTCTGCATGAAATCGACTTTCTCGTACAGCACCGGGACGTCGAAGTACTGCAGCGCATACTGAAACGCCAGGAATCCCGCGATCGCGACATAGCCGAACGGCAGCGGCCGCCGGCGCGCCCGAGCGCCGTAGTAGCGGCCGATCAGGTAGAACGCCGGCATCACGAACACGAATTTCACGATCTGCTCGGCCGCCTTGAAGTGCGGATAGCCGGACAGGAACGTCGTCGACAGCGCGGCACCGACGAACAGCACGAAGGTCCAGATTTCCCACGCGCCGCCGGGGATCCGGCGCCGCACCAGCAGCACCGGCAGCACGAGCACCGCGAACAGCTGGCCGAGCTGCGCGCCGCCGATCTTCAGGAACTGGATCGAGTTCAGCAGCAGCAGCACGAGCAACACGGCGTCCGCGAGATCGAAGCGCGCGTGCGGCACGCGCGCCGCCGCGCCCGACGACGACGCGTGCTGCCGCGGCACCGGGCGGACGAGGCCGTTCATGCCGCTTTCCTCGCATCGCGCAACGCGATCAGCATCGACACGGTGTGCCGGACGGCGTCACGGCGCAGCATCCAGGTCGCCCCGGCATACGCGGCAACGAAGCCGACGATCAGCAACGGCAACCGGACCATGACCGGCACGCCGCCGAGGTGCGCGCCGAGCCGCGAGACGAGCAGCGCGCAGCCGAGCGCGATCAGATACGGCGGCACGAGCCGGCCCAGCAGGCGGCCGGGTTCGACCGACAGCTCGACGACGACGGCGCCGAAGCTAAGCGGCGTGATGAGCAGCACCGCACCGACGTACAGCCACGCCAGCCCGGCGACGTCGTGCGACGGCAGGCCCAGCATCGCGCCCAGCACCAGCACGAGCTTGACGACCGTCAGCCACATCGTGACGTTGGGGCGGCCGCGCGCCGACAGGAAGGCGCCGTTGACGAACTGGACCGTCTGGATCGCGCCGAGCGCCATCAGCGGCGTCATGATCGCGGCGCTGCCGGCCCAGCGCGCGCCGAACAGCACGAAGGTGATGTCGCGGCTCAGCACGGCCATCAGCACGAACAGCGGCGCCGCGGCCGTCGCGGCCAGCCCCGTGACGTCGAGGTAGGTGGCCGCCATCTTCCCGGCGTCGTGCGCGACGCGCGACAACACCGCGAGCGCGACGTCGGTCGCGGCGCGGCACAGCAGTTCCAGCGCGGTCTGGTAGAGTCGCGCGCCGATCGCATAGATGCCCAGCCCGGCCGCGCCGTACAGCGCGACGACGATCAGGTCCACGGTACGCGTCGCCCACCAGTCGATCAGCCGCGATGCGACGACGTGGCCGCCGAAGCGCGCGATGGGCCAGAAGGTCGACGCGTTGCGGCGGCCGCGCGGACGCCAGACCGGTCTGCGCCAGAGCCAGAGCGCGGACATCGTCATGAAGGTCGCCGCCTGCGCGATCAGGCTCCACGCACCGGCGCCCGCAACCGCCAGCGCGACCGCCACGGCGCCGGCGACGCTCACCGCCACGAGCTGGCGCATCGCCAGCGTGCGGAAATCCAGCCGCCGCTTGTACAGCCCTTCCTGGAACGAACTCGCCGATCCGACCGGGACGAACACGCAGGCCACCCGCAAGTACGGTGCGAGGCCCGGTACGCCCAGCCAGGTCCCGACGTGCCCGGCCAACGCGAACAGCACGGCCGCGAGCACGACGGCCATGGCGATCGAGAACACGAACGGCCACTCGAGATCGTCGTCGTCGAGCGTCGCGCGCTGCACCACCGCGTCGCCCAGGCCGCCCTCGGCGATCATCAGGACCAGCGACAGCGACAGCGTGACGGCCGCCGCGAGCCCGACGTCGGCCGGACCGAGCCAGCGCGCGACCAGCAGATACGTGACGAGCGTGACGAGCTTGCCGCCCCATGCCTGCACCAGCGCCCACGCCAGGCTGCGCACGGTGCGCGCACCGAGCCGCTCGGCGCCGGACGACGCGTGGTCGCTCTCGGCGTGCAGCGCGAGGTCGCGCATCGCCGGCTCAGTGCTCGGTTTCATACGCGTATTTCCCTTCGCCATACGCGCCGTAGACGGCCTGGCGCCGCGGCACGTCGTTCAGCACGACGCCGCTGATCGCGATGCCCGCGTTGCGCAGGCGACGCTCCGCCTCGCGAATCTCCGGCATGGAACTGCGGCCATGCCGCACGCACAGCAGCGTCGTCGCGCCGTGGCGGCCGATGGTCGCCGCATCGTGCAGCGCGAGGATCGGCGCCGTATCGACGATGACGATGTCGTAGAGCCGCGCCGCCGTGTCGAGCAGTACCTTGAAGCGGCCGTCGTTGAACAGCTCCGACGTGCGCGCCACCGCACCGCGCGCCAGCACGTCGACACCGGCGATCGCCGAGCGCTGGACGCCGCGCTCGAGCGCACCGCTCGCGATCGCGTCCGGCAGGCCCGGCGCCGGCTGCAACCCGAAGTGACGGTGCGCCTGGCCGCGGCGGATATCCGCGTCGATCAGCAGCACGCGCTTGCCGCCCGATGCGAACAGCGATGCCAGGTTCGCGCAGAGGAACGATTTGCCCGCATTGGGCTGCGGGCTCGTGACCATGATCACGTGGTGCCCCGACTCGGACATCGTGAACTGCAGCGTCGTGCGCAGGCTGCGGATCGCGTCGACGGTCACGTCCTCGGGAATTTCCGACGCGAGCACATGCGCGCCCTGCATCGTCCGTTGCTGGCTTCGCACCAGACGCCGCTGCTCGCGGCTATGCGGGACCACCGCGTAGACCGGTACGCCCAGCGCCTGCTCGAGGTGCTCGGAATGCTCGACACGCCCCCACACCGCCCGCTGCGCGAACGGCGCGGCCACGCCCAGGGCGATCCCGAGACACAGCGACAGCGCAACCAGCAGCAGGCGCTTGGGCTTGACCGGCTTCACCGGCAGGACCGGCTCGTCGACCGCCCGCACGTTGCCGATCTCGCTTTGCCTGGCGATCTTGAGCTGCTGCGCGGTATTCAGCAGGTTGGTGTACAGCTCGGTGTTGACGCGCACGTCGCGCAGCACCGCCAGCCCTTCCCGCTCCGTACTCGGCAACCTCGCTTCGCGCGCCTTCAGCTCCTGCGCCTTGCCCGCCAGCTCCGCCAGGTTGGCGTCGAGGGCCAGCACGGCCGGATGGCCGTCGGCGAATCGCGCGATCAGGTCGACGCGCTTCTGCTTGAGTTCGAACGTGCGCGTCTCGATGTCCACTTCCTGGCCGAGCAGCAGCTTGCCCTGCTCGTCGAGATCGACCGTGCGCGTCCGCGAACGAAACGCCGCGTACCGCTCCTCGGCATCCTTCAGCGTCTTCTCGACCGTCGGCATGCTGGCCTCGAGCGATTTCAGCGTCGCGGCGGCCTCCTCGCTCCGGTAATCCCGGTTCTGCGCGACATAGCCGTCGACCACGGCCTTCAGGATCTCCCGGATGCGCACCTTGTCGTCGCCCTCGAGCGTGACGGACAGGATGCCGGATTGCTTGGCCTTTTCCTCGACGGTCAGGTCGTCCTGCAGCTGCGACACCGCCTCGAGCTGCGGGATGCGCTTGAGCCGCAGCACCGTGCCCGGGCGCGCATCGAGATCGGCGACCAGCAGCGTCAACGGCTGCCCCTTGAACTCCCCGTGCGCCGGCACGCCGGCCGCGCCCTTCAGCACGACGTCGTCGTCCTCGTTTCGGAGCACGTAGCGACCGCCGCGTTCGGCGGTCACGGTGAACCAGATTCCGTCCAGCACGTCGATGCCGTCGTGACTCTTCTTGCCGGCCGTCTCGAACGTGACGACGTTGAACCGCTCGCCGCCCCACGCAAACCGCGACAATCCCCACAGCGGCGGCGCCACGCCGTCGTCGCGGTAGCGGCGTGCGACCCAGCGGCCGATCAGCGGGAAGTAGCGCGGTTCGGCGATGACGTTGAGATGCTGCTTCGACACGACCTGGTCGATCACCATGCGCGCGCGCACGAGCTCGAGTTCGGCGGCGGTCGTGCTGCCGTTGTCGAGCAACGCCGCGATGTCGTGCAGCGGCGAATTGCCGGCCGCCGTCGACTCGTTGACCTGGATCGTCGCGTCGACGCGGTAGATCGGCGTCGCGAACACCACGTACAGCAGCCCCAGCAGGAACACGCCGGCCGCGATGCCCAGCACCAGCCGCCACCGCGCCAGCACGATGTCGACGTAGGACGAAAGGGGCGCCTCGTCGTACAGCGCCGCATCGTACAGCCGTGCTTCGGAAAGGTCGGTCATGGCAAATCCAGTGTCTCTCGGGTTCTGGCGGGTCATTTCGCGACCAGCGCGCCGGTCATGCCGGCATTGATGGCGGGCAGCAGCAGCGACAGCACGCGGCTGAGCCGGACGAGGCCGTTGCCGTCGACGTAGACGACGTCCTTCGGCGCCAGCCTGAAGTCGTTCGCGAGCACCATCGCAACCGGCGACTTCGCGTCGAGGTGGAACACGTCGGGCGTGCGCGAGCCGCGACCGCGAATCACGTAGACCTGCGCGGTGTCCGCGGTGCCGCTGTTGAAGCTGCCGGCCTGCTGCAACGCATCGCCGAGCGTCAGCGAGCCGTCGCGAAGCGGCAGCGCGAGCGTCGGCTTCGTGACCTCGCCCATCACGAACGCACCGCTGTCCTCGCGCGACTGCACGCGCAGCACGTCCCGGTTGCGCAACAGGATGCGGGCCGGGTCGATCCGCCGCGCGACGAGCTGGGACAGGTTCAGCACGTAATGCTCGTCGCCGCGCATCAGCTCGATGCGGCTTCGGTCGGCCGTCGGTTGAAGGCCGCCCGCGCGATCGAGCGCCTCTGTCAGCGTCATCGGCACGTCGTTGATCGGCTGACCGCCCGGATTGCGTACCTCGCCCTCGACATAGACCTGCTGGCTGCGGTACGACGTCACCCGCACGGTGACCTGCGGGTCGCGGAACGTCTTCGTCAGCGCGACGCGGAATGCATCGCGGACCTCGGTCGTCGTCCGGCCCGCGACCGCGATCGTGCCGACATACGGAAACTGCACGGTGCCGGTTTCATCGACGACGAAGCCGCCGACGGGGTCGCTCGGCCGTTGCGTCGACGACGACTGGCTCGTCGGTGCCGCGGCAGACAGCTCGGGGTGGTCCCATACCGTGATCTGCAGCACGTCGCCAGCGCCGATCCGATAGGCGCCCTTCGCGCGCTCACGCAGCAGCGTGTCGACATTCGCGGCCGCATCGCTGTCGTCGCGCATCGCGTTCAGCAGGTCGACGTCGATTTCCCGGATCGGCACATCGAGCGACTGCGCCGGCTCGCCGTTGCGCGCGCTGGTCACCGGCAACGCCTGCGAACCGGTCATCCGCATGCCGGGCGCGACGGCGCATCCCGTCAGGAACATGAACAGCACGAGCGCTGCCAATGCGTGGCCCCGTCTGCTGCGTGTCGATACCACGTCGAATGATTTACCCATTGCTGCCTGCCTTATATGTCGCGCTGTCGTCCATGCCGTCCGTGGCGCGTTGCTCACGGCTGTCTTCATTGCGTCGCGCGATGGCGCGAGCCATCCCGCCTCCATCGCGTGCGGTGCGGCCGGTCACCATGGCGAGTGCGACCAGGGCGGCGCGATGCCCGGCCAGTCGTCCGCCGTGCTGTCGGTCCCGCCGTGCGCCCGGATCGGGACGCGCGGCGCACGGCGCGTGCGAGGCGCGCCCGGCATGCCCGGCGCGTCGATCGACAACGCACGCATCTGCCGCTCGATCGGCAGCGGCGCATAGTTGCCGGCCGACGGCACGGCGACGCCGGATGCGGCCGCCGGCTTCGCGATCGAACCGCGCCAGGGATTCGACGTTTTCGACGCGGGATCCGCGAGGCCGGCGATCCACCGCGGCGGATTCGGCGCGGCGTTCATCGCGGGGCGCGCCGCCGGCGCGCTACCGTGCGCAGCCGACGCACACGCGAGACCGACGAACAGCGCGAAGTGACGGGCGAGGTGTCGCATCAGCCGCCTCCGCGTGCGATAGCCGCCGGAATCCGCGCGATCCAGTGCGCGACCGCGCGCTCGATATGACGCGCCACCGCGTCGAAGACGTCCGTCGACTGGCCGACGGGATCCGCGATGTCGCGTTTCGTCGCATGGTCGAGCTGGAAAACGCGGCCGCGCGCGAACGGATAGCGGCGCTCGATCTCGCGGCATTGCACGAGCGTCATCGCGAGAATCAGCTGCGATGCGCGCACGTGGCCGAGATGTACCGGCTGCGCGATATGGGACGTGATGTCGAAGCCGCGCTCGCGCATGACGTCGATCGCGGCCTGTGCGGCCGGTCGCCCGGCCAGCGCGATCAGCCCGGCGCAGCGCACCTGCACGGACGGCAGTGCGCGCGCCAGCATCGCGCTCGCCATCGGGCTGCGGCATGCATTGCCGTCGCAGACGACCAGAATGCGTTCGATCATGGCGGCGCTCAGTAGGCGTTCGGATGAACGAAGCCCTTCAGCACCGTGGCGGCGACAATCTTCATGTCGAACCCGAAGGACCAGTTGCGCAGGTAATAGAGGTCGTGCTGCACGCGGCCGACCATCTTGTCGAGGTGATCCGTTTCGCCTCGATAGCCGTTGACCTGCGCCCATCCGGTGATGCCGGGCTTGATCCGGTAACGATGGATGTAGCCTTCGACGAGCGGCCGGTACAGATCGTCGTGCTCGATCGCGTGCGGTCTCGGCCCGACGACCGACATGTCGCCGCGCAGCACGTTGAAGAACTGCGGCAGTTCGTCGAGGCTCGTGCGGCGCAGGAACGCACCGATGCGCGTGATGCGCGTGTCGCCGCGCGTGGCCTGGCGCACGATGCCTGCCGGTTCGGCGTGCACGCGCATCGTGCGGAACTTGTAGATGCGGAACACCCGGCCGTCGGCGCCTTTGCGGGTCTGCGTAAACAGCACGGGGCCCGGCGACGACAGCTTGACCGCCAGCGCGATCGCGCCGAGCAGCGGCGCCAGCGCGACGAGTGCCGCGGCCGCGAACACGCGGTCGAACAGCGCCTTCTGCATCAGCGCGCGGTGCGACATCGGCGACGCCACGAGGTTGATCGCCGGCATGCCGACGAGATCCATCATCGTGCCGCCGAGCAGCGCGATGCTGCACATGTCCGGCATGAAGCGGATGTTGATCAGATCGTCGCCGAACGTCTTCAGTACCTTCCGGATCGTCCGTTCCTCCGAGATCGGCAACGCGAGCCAGATTTCCGTCGCGGCTTCGGCGCGCACGGCCGCGGCGAACTCGGCGAAATCCGCGATCGCCGGGACGATGCCGTTGGACCGTCCCGCGAGATCGTGGAGCACCACGGGGCGGAACCCGCTGGCCGGGGACAGCGCGAGCGTTTCGATCACCCGCACCGCATGCGCGCCGTTGCCGACGATCGCCACCTTGCGAAGATTCAGGCCCGCATGCCGGACCCGCGCGAGCATCGTGTACGCGACCAGGCGGATGACGATGAATCCGCATGCCGCGATCGCCGTCCAGTAGACGAACCACAGCCGCGACACATGATCGACGCGATGCATCGCGAACAGCAGCACGAGGTCGCACGCCTGCACGGCGACCCATGCGGCACTGATGCGGCTGATCATCGCGATCCACGACCGACCGCGCCACGACTGGTACACCTGGCATGCCGGGAAGACGGCAAGCGTCAGCATCACGACGAACGGGACGACCATCGCGTCCGGCCGGCCGAGCGTATCGTCATCGAAGCGCACATAAGACGCGGCGGCCGCCGCCAGCACCACGACGAGTGCATCGAGCAGACGAGCAACAATCGACTGAACTCCGAACATGATTCTTCTCCAGGCAGCGCGCGACGGCGCCGCATTTGCCGTCAAACGCGCCCGTATGCGCCGTCGAAGCACGCGATGTCGCGTTCGCCGAGATGGCTGCCGGTCTGCACTTCGATGATTTCGGGCGACAACTGCCCCGGGTTTTCAAGCCGGTGCCCGACGCCGTTGTCGACAAGTTCGATCGCGCTCAATTTCATGCACTCCTCAACATCCGGTTTTTCAGCGCGCGACGCCCTCATCGCACCGCCCGGCCATGCCCGCGCTGACGCCGGACATGCTCCACCCTCGGTATCCCGATGCATCGACAACATTCATCCCGGACGCCAATCGTCCATCGATGAATTAATCAATAAATTCGCATTCCTATATGAAATCGAACGCGCCTTTATTGGATGAACGGTTCGATTCCCGCCAGGAATCCAGACGACGAACGGACTGCGAGTTGCTTAGGCGTACGCCTCCGCACCGATGCGCTGACGCCGCGATGGCGCATCGACACGGCTCGGCATGACAAAGGAGATGCCGCGCCGGAGCCATCCCGAATGGATGGGCGCATGAACGCGATTGATCAAGTGAAGGCCCGGAATCGACCGCTTCGCCCCCGCGTCGCGTCCGGATATCGGAATCTGGATGTGATTCATGATTGGTCTAGCGTTATGGTATTAACTACTTCGGCACGCACCATTTAACGCACGAACCATGCCATCAAGCTCCGCATTTTTGCTGCAACGCAGAAAACCCTTGTTAAACCAAGGACCTATGTACGCAAACAGAAAGGTATGAATAAATCAAAATAATCGAGTGCAACGTTTGCGCGACTGAAACGTTCGCACCCGTTACGTAACGGCACGCCGTAACGCGCGCCGGATGGGAACATGTTCCGGAACGTCCCGATCGTTGCCATTGCGGAATGGTTGCGTCCGAAAAACGCGAGCTGAATGGATCGTCAAACGCCTTGGCGCGTGCCGGTATTTACCTTCGCAATATCGGCACGTCGACGGATTCACGACACTTTTCGGCACTTGGGGGAATCCGGTAAATACCGGCGGCCGGCAGGCTTAAATCCACCCAAAAAAACTGTCAATCGATTTAAATACCGGCAAGGTGCGCTGGAAATGGCGGACGCCCGGCTGGTCAGGCCGCCCTCGTCACGACCGCATGACGAAATCGATCGGCGATCTCGCATCGTCACGTACGCGACTCGGATTGGAACGTGGGAGCGTGGGAGCGTGGCGGCAGATCATGACGTGCCGCGCAGGGCGGGCGGGCCGATCTGCGCCGTGCCTGATTGCGCATGATCCGGTTCGTCCGGTCGATAGCGTCGATCGCTCGTGTGCGACCTACCGAGCGTCGCGGCCGGGCATCTGGCGACCGCAGGGGCGCGTGCGCATGGTCTCGCCCCCGCGGCGCCTGTGTTGCTGGCGACAGCCGGGCGTTGCCGGCCGTCACCTGATCCATCACCGACTCAAGTCCAAACCCGCATCAGGCCTTCAGCATGCCGAACACCTCGTTCAGCATCGACTTCGCGTCGCCGAACAACATGCGGTTGTTGTCCTTGTAGAACAGCGGATTGTCGACGCCCGCATAACCCGACGCCATGCTGCGCTTCATCACGATCGATGTCTTCGCCTTCCACACCTCCAGCACCGGCATGCCGGCGATCGGGCTCGTCGGGTCGTCCTGCGCCGCCGGGTTCACGATGTCGTTCGCGCCGATCACCATCGACACGTCGGCTTCGGGAAAGTCGTCGTTGATCTCGTCCATTTCGAGCACGATGTCGTACGGCACCTTCGCTTCGGCCAGCAGCACGTTCATGTGCCCCGGCATGCGGCCCGCGACCGGGTGAATCGCGAAACGCACGTCGACGCCCTTCTCGCGCAGCAGCTTCGTCAGCTCGAACACCGTGTGCTGGGCCTGTGCAACGGCCATCCCATAGCCGGGTACGATGATCACGCGCTTCGCCTCGCGCAGCAGCTCGGCCGTTTCCGCCGCGCTCACCGCGACCGCCTCGCCAGCCGGTTGCGCCGCGCCGCCGCCGGCTGCCGCCGGTGCGCCTGCGCCGCTGCCGAAACCACCGGCGATCACGCTGATGAAGTTGCGGTTCATCGCGCGGCACATGATGTACGACAGGATCGCACCCGACGAGCCGACCAGCGCGCCGATCACGATCAGCAGGTCGTTGCCGAGCATGAAGCCGGTAGCGGCTGCCGCCCACCCCGAGTAGCTGTTGAGCATCGACACCACGACCGGCATGTCCGCGCCGCCGATCGCCATCACCATGTGCACGCCGAACAGCAGCGAGATCACCGTCATCACGACGAGCGGCAGCATGCCGTCCTGGATCGTTTCCGCATGCAGGAACGCGCGGCCGTAGTAGATCACGATCAGCAGCGCGGCGAGGTTCATCCAGTGCCGCGCCGGCAGCAGCAGCGGCTTGCCGCCGATCTTGCCCGACAGCTTGCCGAACGCGATGATCGAACCCGCGAAGGTAACGGCGCCGATCAGGATGCCGACGTAGATCTCCACTTCGTGGATCGCCTTCTCCGCGCCGGTGAACTGCAGCGACGTGTCGATGTAGCTCGCGAAGCCGACGAGGCAGGCCGCGAGACCGACCAGGCTGTGCATCAGCGCGACCAGTTCCGGCATCTGCGTCATCTGCACTTTCTTCGCGGCGTACAGGCCGACGGCGCCGCCGACGACCAGCGCGGCGACCACGTACGGAATGCCCGCGGCCGACACGCGCGGACCGGCCACGGTGGCCAGCACGGCGATCAGCATGCCGATCATCCCGAGCAGGTTGCCGCGACGCGCGGTTTCAGGGTTGGCCAGCCCGCCGAGGCTGAGGATGAACAGGATCGCGGCGCCGATATAGGAGACGGTAGTCAGGTTTGCAGTCATTGTTTTGTCGTCCCCTTATTTGCGGAACATCGCCAGCATGCGTCGCGTGACCGCGAAGCCGCCGAACATGTTGACGGCCGTGAGCGTGAGCGCACCGACCGCGAGGCCGAGGATCAGCCCGGACGGGCGGTCGCCGGCGTTGGCCAGCTCACCGAGGGGCGGCGCGACCTGCACGAGCGCGCCGATCGCGATGATCGACGAGATCGCGTTGGTCACGCTCATCAGCGGCGTGTGCAGCGACGGCGTGACGTTCCAGATCACCATGTAGCCGACGAAGCACGCGAGCACGAATACCGTGAAGTGCGACAGGAAGCTGGCCGGCGCAAACTGGCCGACCAGCAGGAAAGCCAGCGCGCCGACGGCGAACACGATCGCGAGCGCCTTGGCCGACATCGGCTCGCCGCTGTGGCCGTGGCCCTTGGACTTCGCGGGCGCGGCCGCGACAGGCGCTGCCGGAGGCTTCGGCGCGACGACCGCCTGCTTGATCGGCGGCGGCGGCCACGTAATGTTGCCTTCCTTGATGACGGTGAGGCCGCGGATCGCGTCGTCGTCGAAGTCGACGTTGATCGTGCCGTCCTTGGCCTTGCACAGCTCCTCGACCACGCGCAGCAGGTTGGTCGCATACAGCGTGGACGACTGCCGCGACAGGCGCGACGCGAGATCGGTATAGCCGACGATCGTCACGCCGTGGCGCACGACGGCCTCGCCGGGCACCGTGAGTTCGCAGTTGCCGCCCTGTTCGGCGGCCATGTCGACGATCACGCTGCCGGGCTTCATCGACTGCACCATCTCGGCCGTGATCAGCTTCGGCGCGGGCTTGCCGGGGATCAGCGCGGTCGTGATGATGATGTCGGCGTCCCTGGCCTGCTGCGCGTACATCGCACGCTGCGCCTGCTGGAAGCCTTCGCTCATCACCTTCGCATAACCGCCGCCGCCCGAGCCTTCCTCTTCGTAGTCGACCTTGACGAATTCGCCGCCCAGCGACTTGACCTGGTCGGCCACTTCCGCCCGCGTGTCGTTGGCGCGCACGATCGCGCCGAGGCTGGCCGCGGTGCCGATCGCGGCGAGGCCCGCCACACCGGCACCGGCGATGAAGACCTTGGCCGGCGGGACCTTGCCGGCCGCCGTGACCTGGCCGTTCAGGAAGCGGCCGAACGCATGCGCGGCCTCGATCACCGCGCGGTAGCCGCTGATGCCGGCCATCGACGTGAGCGCGTCCATCTTCTGCGCGCGCGACAGCGTGCGCGGCAGCGAATCGATCGCCAGCACGGTGGCGCGCTTCGCGGCCAGCTGCTCCATCAGTTCGGGGTTCTGGGCCGGCCAGACGAAACCGATCAGCGTGCCGCCTTCGCGCATCAGCGCCACTTCGTCGCTGGTCGGCGGGCGCACCTTGAACACGATGTCGCTGCCGGACCAGAGCTCGGCCGCCGTCGCGGCAACGGTTGCGCCGGCCGCACGGTAGGCGTCGTCGTCGAAATTCGCACCTGCCCCGGCGCCGCTTTGCACGGCCACCGAGAACCCCAGCTTGATCAGTTTCTCGACCACCTCGGGGACGGTCGCTACGCGCCGTTCGCCGGTGGCTATCTCCAGAGGAATCCCAATCTGCAATGTCATTTTGTGATCTGTCAGTTGCGGCCGCGTGCAGTATTCGGCCCCGCGTTTCGCGTTGCCAAATTCAGGCGCCCGGCCTTGGTGAAACAGGTCAACCTGGATCAGCAGCGCAGCCCTGATGCAGCCGCGAACATGTTGTCTCCATCGCCAGGTTCCGTACTCGATATCCGGCGTCGGCCCTGTGGCCGGCGACACAAAGCATACCGGCCGACGCGGTCTTCTCGAAATTTATCTTCTGAATCGAGCAGCATTCGTTTCATGAATCCCGTGCCGAGGATTCAGCGACAGTCTGACGGTTTCGGTTTACTCGTACAAGTCACGTGTGGAGGCAGCCGGCGATCGCCCGTCATCCCTTTCCCGCCAGGCATTCAAAGGAATCGGTTCACCCCGACGAAATACCCGGCCAATCGCCGCAAATCATCCAGTTTTCAAAGTGCGTGCGCTGACAACGGACGCCGGCCGGTCCTTGTGATCGAGCCCCTTAATTGAATATGATGCGGACGCGTGCCGATCCACCATCAAACGTTCTTGATCGCATTGCCTTGCGTGGCCAATTCGATGAAGTGATCCGCCGGCATCGGACGCCCGAGCAGGAAGCCTTGCAGCGAATTGCAACCGAGTCTCGTCAGGAACTGCTGCTGCGCCGTCGTTTCAACGCCCTCCGCGACGATCTTCAGGTCGAGTGCCCGACCGAGCGCGACGATCGCGGAAATGATCGCGGCATCTTCGGTGTCGTGTTCGAGATCGCGGATGAATCCGCGGTCGATCTTGAGCTCGCTGGCCGGCAAGCGTTTGAGATAGAGCAGGCTCGAATAGCCCGTCCCGAAGTCGTCGATGGAAATGCGCACGCCCATGTCGTGAAGCTGCTGCAGGATTCTCAAGCTGGCGTCGGCATCGCGCATCGCCGTGGATTCGGTGATCTCCAGCGTCAGGCAGTGCGGCTCCAGCCCGTGCCGTTCCAATGCCTCCTGCACGACCCGGATCAGGCTCGCGTGGCCGAACTGCAGCGGCGACAGGTTGACGGCCATCGTCCAGTCGGTTCGACCTGCATCGCACCACGCGCGCATCTGCCGGCAGGCCTCGTCCAGCACCCATTCGCCGATCGGCACGATCAAGCCGGTCTTTTCCGCGATCGGGATGAACTGATCGGGTGAAATGAGACCGCGTGTCGGGTGCATCCACCGCAACAACGCCTCGACGCCGATGATCGGCCCATGGGGCACGTCGAACTTCGGCTGGTAATGCAGGACCAGTTCACGCCGCTCCAGCGCCAGGCGGAGTTCCTGGACGATTTTCAGGTGCTCGCGGACATTCGCATTCATCGATGCTTCGAAGAAACAGTACGCGTTCCGGCCGAGTGCCTTCGCGTGATACATCGCGGCATCGGCGTTGGTCATCAAGTCGCGGAAATCGCTGCCGTTGCCCGGATAGAGCGCAATACCGATACTGGCCGACACGCGCAGTTCGTGCTCGGCCACACGGAACGGCTGTCGAATCACCGCCAGCACCTTGTCCGCGACGTCGGCCGCGTCCGCCGGCTCGGCCACCGCCACGACCAGCACGAATTCATCGCCGCCGAGACGGGCGATCGTGTCCTGCGAGCGCAGGTTCGCGCCAATGCGCCCTGCCACGTCGACCAGCAACAGATCGCCGACGTGATGACCGTAGGCGTCGTTGACCGCCTTGAATCCATCGAGGTCCATGAACATCAGCGCGAAACACCCTTTCTCGCGATCGGTGTTCTGGATCGCCTGATCGATCCGGTCTTCGAGCAGCACGCGATTGGGGAGCTTGGTGAGGTTGTCGTGCAGCGCCAGATACGTCAATTCCTGGTTGGCTTCGGCCAGCGATGTCGCCAGCACCGCCGTGCGGGCTTCCAGACGCAGATCGAGGATGGAGACGATCAACGCGATGGCGAGGATGGCCAACGTGGCGACGACGATGACCAGTGCAAGCCAGCCGGCGTTCATGCGCGAGCCGGATGCCCCGCAGATGCTGCCCAGCGGGAATCGCGCGGCGGCCATGCCGGTGTAGTGCATGCCGGCGATCGCGGCCCCCATCAGGACGGCGGACCCCAGATTGAGCAAGCGCACGCGAGAGGAGTTGGCACGCCGAACGAATACGATCCACAGCACGGCGCCCGACGCAACCACTGCGATCGCGACCGACAGGCCGACGAGCAACGGGTCGTACCGGATGCCCGGCGACATGCGCATGGAGGCCATGCCCGTGTAATGCATCCCCGCTACGCCGGCCCCCATCAGCAGGGCCCCGCCGCACAGCCGGTACCACTTCAGCGTGTTCCTGCCGACGAGCCACAGCGCACACGTGGAGCAGACGATGGCGATCAGCAACGACAGCCATGTAATGGCAGGATCGTACCCAACCGGAATCGGCAACGCGAAGGCGAGCATGCCGACGAAATGCATCGACCAGATGCCGGCACCCATCACGCAAGCCCCGCCGACCAGCCACCAATGTGCGGCGGGCCCCCGAGCGGTCCTGATACGTCCGGACATGTCCAGCACGGTGTAGGACGCCAGTATGGCGATCAGGAGCGAAAGAAGAACGAGCAACGCGTTATAACTGGTCGGCAGCATTATTATTTACAGATCGCTTTCGATTCGACGACGACGAGACCCCAGTTGCAGGAGGGTCTCGTAAACTCGTGTGAAGGTTGGGCACAAAAGGAAAGCGATGCCCGAAGGAACGGACTGGTCGTGCGACCAATCAGACGATTCCAGCGACCACCGCTTGCGTGGCGGGATCATAAACGCGACCTGCCGTTCAGGGAAGAATTTACCGCTGCGGGATCGATGAAGGACGCCGCCGGGATACTACGGACATTGGCGGGCGCGCATCGCGCGACCGTGCATCATGCAGGCTTCGGCATCCTTCCGAAGCGGAAGTCGACGATGAAGCGTGGGCAGCGGAACGCAGTGTCGTCGCGCGCCGCCGCTCACTCGAACCGACAGGCCGCGCGCGGCAGCGCCGCGAGCGTGTCGCTCGACCATTTCAGCATGCCGTCGAAGTTGGCGCGGTTGTCCGCCGGACAGAAATCGGCGAGCGTCATGCCGTCCGGGCGCGTGTACTCGACATTGAACACGGCCTTGTTCAGCGCGATGAAACTCGCGTAGCCGTCGCACTCGTGGAACCTGTTGCACTGCTCGTTGAGCGCCCAGTCGGCGACCTTCGCCATCGCGGTGGCGATCCCCGAGCCGTTCTTGAGGCCCATCGACATCCCCCGATCGTGCGCGGCGGCGATCAGCGCCGTGTTGTAACGCAACTGGTCGTCGCGCGTCAGCGGAAAACCCGTTTCCTGCCGATAGCTGTCGTCCAGATCCGGTTCGATGCCGTCGCAGCCCTTTTTCTTCGCCTGGTCGAGACGCGCCAGCATGATCGGCATCAGGATCTTCGTCTGGCGGATGTCCAGCCAGCGCTCATGATCTTCGTATCCTTCGACGGGGTAGCCGAGCACGCTGTCGGGAAACCGGTTCGCATCGCTGCGGCCGTCTTCCCGGCCGCCGGTTTCCATGTAGCAGACGACGTAGATGCCCTTCGCCTTCAGGCGCTGGATCGTCGCTGCATCGGTCTGCTCCATGTCGACGTCGAACATCTTGCGAGGATTGTTCACGCGGTCGAGCACGGTCTCGTTGATCGTGTTGCCGTCGATCTGCCATTGCCAGCTCGTGCCGGGCACGAGCGGTCTCCAGGTCGCGGCCGGCAACGCGCGCATCTCGGTTGCCGCGACGGAAGTGCCCGGTGCGGACGAATCCGCGTCGCCGCCGCACGCGGCAAGCAGCAGCATCAGCGCGACTGAAGCGAACGATCTGGCAGACATGGCGAATCCTTTGCTTTCTTGAAAGCTTGTCAGGATGCGAGGCAAAGACGGGCGGCAGGATGCGGGCGGCGCATCTGCCGATGCCGAGGGCGCAAGGGAATCCGGGAGGCACGTCCGGATGGTAGGCAGGAACGCCGGACCGAACTGTTCCGATTTGTCGACTTTTGTTGGTACGGCGTACGGACGACCTGTCGTTCCGGACGCATGGTGCGCCCATGACGTCGCGGCTCACGCTGCCGTTGCTGTTCGTCGTCCCGGCGCTGATGGCGTTCGACTCCCGCAATCCCTGGTCGGATACCTCGGGTGCGCGTGCGGTATTGCCGCCGCCGCGCTGCCCGCAAGCTCGGCTCAGTACGACTTGCCCGCCACCGTCGCCGCTTCCAGTTCGCGCGTGATGATCTGCGTGCCGCCGACGTTGGCGACCGACTTGACCAGACCGACGCCCGGCGCGAGCCAGTCGTCCGCGCTCGTCCTGGTCGTCACCGCCTGGTTGGCGGTCGTCTCCGTCGTCTGATAGTGGCAGGCGTTCGCGAAGACCTTGCCGTTCCGGAGGCTGACCGTTTCGCGTGCGACGTAGGTACGCTGGATCGAGACGGCCGTTTGCGCGCCGCCTGACGGAATGACGGGCGTACTCACGTAGTTCACCGTCTCGCTTCCTGTGAGCCCGATCGTCTCGACATAGGGCGGCGAGTTCACGTCGCGCAACACGAGCGTGCCGCCGCTGTAGACCTCGCTGCCGTAGTTCGTGCGCACGCCGTTACCGACGAGGTAGTAGTCATTGGTCTGGATCGGCGAGCCGGTCGTGGTTTCAGCCTGCTGCGTGAGCGCCACGCCATTGAACGTCGCCGGTGCGAAGGCCCGCGTGTACACGCCGTTGTCGACCGACGGGCTCTGCGACGTCGCTTGCGTATACATGTGCAACTGCACGGTATCGCCTTGCTGGTAAACCGGATCGCAGTCGAGGTTCGAGGCGGTCGGCGAGCCCGAATTGCCGCCGGATGTGCCCGTGGTCGGCGTCCCGCCACCCGATCCGCCGCTGCCGCCGTTGTTGCTCGTGCCCGATCCGCCGGACGACGCGGGCGAGGAATTGTCGTCACCGCCGCCGCAAGCGCTCAGCGCGAGGCAGGTCAATGCGATCAGTGCAACGGCTTTCATCGGGATCACCTTCTGAATGAACAGCACGAACGAAGCCAGTACACGCGAATCGCGTCGCGCGCACCGACCATCACGAATCAGGAATCATCGATCGGCCGGCGGCACACCGCCGGCCCGGGAACATCAGTTGACCTGCAGCTGGCCACCGCGGCCCAGCCCGCCCTTGACGTCCTGCGCCTTGTAGCTGCGCAGTGCGACGACCATCTTGTTGTACGCGTCGATGAACGCGACGACCGTCGCCTTGCCTTCCGGCGTCGACGAGAAGCCCGCGAGCGCACCGCCCACGCCGCCGCCGAAGCCGCCCAGCGCCGCG
>NZ_CAJPGH010000022.1:0-135141 GCF_905339605.1 Burkholderia sp. BCC1972
TTGACCTCGGTCGTGCAGTCGGTGAGGACCTGAAACTGGCCGTACCACTTCGAAACGTTCTTGATGGAAATCATCTTGTGACCTTTTTCTGGAGACCCTTGACGAGAGCAGACGCCAACGAGCAAATCACGAAATAGCATGCGCCGGCGAACAGGACCATCTCGACGGTCGTGCCGTCGCGATCGCCGATGTTGGCCGCCGTGCGGAAGAAGTCCGCGAGACTGATCACGTACACGAGCGACGTATCCTGGAACAGGACGATCGCCTGCGTGAGCAGCAGCGGCACCATCGCGCGGAACGCCTGCGGCAGGATCACGAGGCGCATCGCCTGCGCGTAGTTCATGCCGAGCGCGAACGCGGCGTTCACCTGCCCGCGCGGCACCGCCTGGATGCCGGCGCGGATGATCTCGGAATAATACGCGGCTTCGAACAGCGAGAACGCGACCATCGCCGACGCGAGGCGGATGTCGATCGTCGGCGACAGCCCGAGCACGCCCTGCAGCACCTGCGGCACGATCAGGAAGAACCACAGCAGCACCATCACGAGCGGGATCGAGCGGAACACCGTCACGTACGCCTTCGCGAACCACGCGAGCGGCTTGACGCCCGACAGCCGCAGCAGCGCCAGCAGCGTGCCCCAGACGATCCCGACCACGATCGCGATCAGCGTGATCTTGAACGTGACGACCGCCCCCGACCACAGCGTCGGCAGCGCGCCGGGAATACTACTCCAGTCGAACTGATGCATCACTTGCCTCCGATATAGCCGGGCAGCCGCGTGCGGCCTTCGATCCAGCGCATGAACGCCATCACGACGAGGTTGATGATCACGTACGCGAGCGTGACCGCGATGAACGACTCATAGGTCTGCGCGGTGTAGTCGACGAGCTGGCGCGCCTGCGCGGACAGGTCGAGCAGGCCGATCGTCGACGCGACGGCGGAGTTCTTGAAGATGTTCAGGAATTCCGACGTGAGCGGCGGCACGATGATCCGGTAGGCGACGGGCAGCAGCACGTAGCGATACGTCTGCCATTGCGTGAAACCCATCGCGAGGCCGGCCGCGCGCTGGCCCTTCGGCAGCGCGTTGATCCCCGAGCGCACCTGTTCGCACACGCGCGCGCCCGTGAACAGCCCGAGACAGATGATCGACGCGGTGAAGAACTGCGTGGTCGGCGGCAACTGCTTGATCCACGTGCCGATCGATGCGGGCAGCAGCTCGGGTATCACGAGATACCAGACGAAGAACTGCACGATCAGCGGAATGTTCCGGAAGATCGACACGTACACGGTGCCGATCGCGGACAGCCATTTGTTCGGCACCGTGCGCAGCACGCCGAACAGCGATCCGACGATCAGCGCGATGACCCAGGCGACGAGCGACACTTCGATCGTCACCCAGAAGCCGGACATCAGCCATCCGAAATAAGTCGTCGGCTCGCCGGTCGACACGGGGCTCAGGAAGATGCCCCAGTTCCAGTGGTAAGACATGGGCAAGACTCCAGCAAAAAGAGACGGAAGAAGCGTGGCTCCTTCCGTCTCATTAGCGTCATTTCTGCATCAACGGCCTTGTGGTCAGTCGAGTGCCTTGTCGTTCGGGTTCGCGTACAGCTTCTTCATCGAATCGGACAGCGGGAAGTTCAGGTTCAGCCCCTTCGGCGGGATCGGGTTCTCGAACCACTTCGCGTAGATCTTCGCGGCTTCGCCCGACTTCTCGACTTGCGAGATCGCGTCGTCGACGACCTTCTTGAAGTCGGCGTCGCCCTTGCGCATCATGCAGCCGTAGGCTTCTTCCGATTGCGGCGTGCCGACGATCACCCATTCGCCCGGCTGCTTCGCCTTCGCGCGCTCGCCCGCGAGCAGCGCGTCGTCCATCATGAACGCGACCGCGCGGCCCGATTCCAGCGTGTTGAAGGAATCACCGTGATCCTTCGCGCTGATGATGTTCATGCCGAGCTGCTTGTCGTTGTTCATCTTGCGCAGCAGGCGCTCCGACGTCGTGCCGGCAGTCGTCACGACCGTCTTGCCCTTCAGGTCGGCGAAATCCTTGACGCCCGAATCCTTCTTCGTCATCAGGCGCGTGCCGATCACGAAGATCGTGTCGGAGAATGCAGCCTGCTGCTGGCGCTCGAGATTGTTGGTCGTCGAGCCGCACTCGATGTCGACCGTGCCGTTCTGCACCAGCGGGATGCGGTTCTGCGACGTGACGGGGATGTTCTTCACCTGCAGGTTCGGCAGGCTCAGCTTCTTCTTCACCGCGTCGACCACCTTCAGCTGGAACTCGCGCGAATAGCCGACCACCTGCTGGTTCTGGTCATAGTAGGAGAACGGAATCGACGATTCGCGGTGGCCCAGCGCGATCACGCCCGTGTCCTTGATCTTCTTCAGCGTGCCCGTCTCCTGAGCATGCGCGCCGCTTGCGAACGCGCAGAGCGCCGCGACCATCAGGACTGCCTTGTGGTATTTCATTTTGGTCATCTCCTTGGCTAAAACCCGCGCCAGTGTATCAAAGTAATATTTTTGAAAGTACTGGTTGTTTACCGCACTACGAATCGCCCTGTACGAAGCCGTCCTCCCGGCTTCCGGCACCCCGAATGCGCGCGCGGGCGATGCCGGATCCGGCACCGCCCGCGAGGGTTCATTTCCGCAATCGGATGGATTGCGTCATGAATTGATCATCGTCGATGATCAGGGACGCCCGGTTAGGGGTAGAGGCCGCGCATTTCGCGCGCCATCAGGATGCGCTTGCACGCGACGATGAACGCCGCCGTACGCACCGTCACCTTGTGCTCTTCCGCGACCGCCCACACGCCGGCGAACGCTTCGCGCATCACGCGCTCGAGACGGTGGTTGATCTCGTCTTCCGTCCAGAAGAAGCTCGAGAAATCCTGCACCCACTCGAAGTACGACACGGTCACGCCACCCGCGTTCGCGATCACGTCGGGGATCACGAGCACGCCGTTCGCGCTCAGGATGTCGTCCGCCGCCGTCGTCGTCGGGCCGTTCGCGCCTTCGACGATGATCTTCGTGCGGATCTTCGCCGCGTTCTTCTCGGTGATCTGGTTTTCCAGTGCCGCCGGGATCAGGATGTCGGTCTCGACCGTCCAGAACTCGTCGTTCGGCATCGGCTCCGCGCCTTCGAAGCCCGCGACACCGCCCGTGCGGGCGACGTGGTCGAGCAGCTTGTTCGAATCGAGGCCGCCCGGCTGGTAGATCGTGCCCGTGTGATCCTGCACCGCGATCACCTTCGCACCGGCTTCCTGGAACAGCTTCGCCGCGATGCCGCCGACGTTGCCGAAGCCTTGCACCGCGATGCGCGCGCCTTCGATTTCCAGTCCCTTCTTCTTCGCCGCTTCGGAGCCGACGACGAACACGCCGCGGCCCGTTGCTTCCTTGCGGCCGAGCGAACCGCCGAGCGCGATCGGCTTGCCGGTCACGACGCCGGTCGACGTCTGGCCCTGGTTCATCGAGTACGTGTCCATCATCCACGCCATCACCTGTTCGTTGGTGTTGACGTCCGGTGCCGGAATGTCGGTGTTCGGGCCGATGATGATGCCGATTTCGCTGGTGTAGCGGCGCGTGACGCGCTCGAGCTCACCACGCGACAGCTTGCGCGGGTCGACGCGGATGCCGCCCTTCGCGCCGCCGTACGGCACGTTCACTGCTGCGTTCTTCACGGACATCCATGCCGACAGCGCCATCACTTCCGACAGCGTCACGTCCTGGTGGTAGCGTACGCCGCCCTTGCCCGGGCCGCGCGACACGTTGTGCTGCACGCGATAGCCTTCGAAGTGCGCGACGGTACCGTTGTCGAGCTCGATGGGGCAGTCGACGATCAGGATGCGCTTCGGACGCTTCAGCGTTTCGAGCCAGCGCGACAGCGAACCGAGGTACGGCGCGACGCGATCGACCTGCTGGAGGTAGTTGCCCCACGGGCCGAGATCGTCGGCGTGCAGGTAGGACGGGATGGACTGCTGTTGCGAAGACATGGATGCTCCAACGTTCAACGAAGTGCGCACATTGTCGAAAAACCCGTTTTTTTTATCCAATGCCGTTTGCTTATTCGATTATGCGTTTCTTGCATGATCGCGATTTTTCGCAAATCTGCGGTCGATTTGCGCAAGAACGCCCGCGATCGGCCGTGCATCGCGTCGGCGAAAAATCGAATGGAATGCGCGCGGGCCGCCCACCGGACAGCCGTCCGACAGGCGCCGCAAGCGCGCCGTCAGCCGGCCGCGCACGACCGGCCGCGGAAAATTAACCGCCGGCGGTTAATGCGTGGTGTCGCGCAGCTCGTCGCGCACGACGTCCCACAGCGCACGCACGAGCTTCTGGCGCGGATCGTCGCCCTGCAGCGCGAGCTTGTCGCAGTACAGCCGGATTTCCATTGTCAGCGTGAACGGATGCGCGCCGCCGCGCACCGAGCGGTCGAGCCGGATCAGGCGGCCGCCCGCGACCGCATCCTCGACCGCGCTGTGCGGCAGGAACGCGACGCCGTGGCCCGCGAGCGCCATCGCCTTCAGCCCTTCGGCCATGTCGGTTTCGTAGACGCGATCGAGGAACAGCCGCGTCGGCGCGTTCGCGATGATGACTTCGGTCATCCGGCCGAGATACGCGTTCGGCGTATACGACAGGTACGGCACGCGCGCATCGGCCGCGCCGGGCAGCGTATAGCGCGGCCGGCCCGCGCGGCCGGGCGCCGAGAACGGGCTGATCGGCTCGCTGCCGAGGATCAGCATGTCGTAGCGCGCCGGGTCGAGCGCGACGGGGTGGCTCGGGTGGTGGTAGCCCATCACGAGATCGCAGCCGCCCTCGACGAGCGACAGCACCGCGTCGTGCACGTTCAGCGCGCGCAGCCGCGTGTGGACCTGGCCCATCTTCGCCTCGATCCGCTGCAGCCAGCGCGGGAAATATGTGAGCGACAGCGTGTGCGGCACCGCGAACTCGATCGTCGGCACCGGCGCGCCGACGTGGCCGCGCAGCAGCGTGCGCGCCTCGTGCGCCTGCGACAGCATCGTCAGCGCCTGCTCGTAGAAGATCTGGCCGGCCTGCGTGAGCCGCGTCGGATAGACCGAACGGTCGATCAGTTCGGTCGCGAGCCATGCTTCCAGCGCCTGGATCCGCCGCGAAAACGCCGGCTGCGACACGTGCCGCAGTTCGGCGGAGCGGCTAAAGCTGCGCGTTTCCGCGAGCGAGACGAAGTCTTCGAGCCATTTCAGTTCCATGCAGGCGGGCGCGGCGGGCGGCGGTCGGGAAGAAGCCTGCATTCTACCGGCGGGCGGGCCCGGCGGGCGGCGTCGCGCACGGCCCGGCGCGCCTGCGCGGGCGAGCGCCGGCACGCCATTCGCGCGCCGCCCGAGCCTCGCTCGCCCGTGGCGGCCACGGCCGGACCGGTTCGGTCGGGATCGCCGCGCGCCAATGGTAAAATGCCGGATTCTCCCCCCTCGCTCGACCCGGCCCCAAGGCCCGCCCGATCATGTCCGACACTCGTCCCGATACGCTTTTCGCCCTCACCGCGCTCTCGCCCATCGACGGCCGCTACGCCAGCAAGACCGAAGCGCTGCGCGACTGGCTCTCCGAAGCCGCCTTCATGCGCCACCGCGTCACCGTCGAGGTGCACTGGCTGATCGCGCTGTCGCGCGCCGGCTTCGCGGAAGTCCCGCGCTTCTCCGATGCGTCCGAGCAGTTCCTGCTGCAGCTCGCCGAGCGCTTCACCGCGCACGATGCCGCCCGCATCAAGGAAATCGAGCGCGTGACGAACCACGACGTGAAGGCCGTCGAATACTGGCTGAAGGAATCCGTGAAGGGCCAGGCCGAACTCGAGAAGGCCAGCGAATTCATCCACTTCGCGTGCACGTCCGAGGACATCAACAACACGTCGCACGGGATGATGCTCGCCGGCGCGCGCGAACACGTGATCCTGCCGGCGCTGCGCACGGTCTACCAGCGCCTCGTCGCGCTCGCGCACGCGCACGCCGAGCAGCCGATGCTGTCGCGCACGCACGGCCAGCCGGCCAGCCCGACGACGCTCGGCAAGGAACTCGCGAACGTCGCCGCGCGTCTCGCCCGTGCGATCACGCGCATCGAGAAGGTCGAGATCCTCGGCAAGATGAACGGCGCGGTCGGCAACTTCAACGCGCACCTGTCCGCGTATCCGGAATTTGACTGGGAAGCGTTCTCGCGCGACGTGATCGAAAACCGCCTGAAGCTCACGTTCAACCCGTACACGATCCAGATCGAGCCGCACGACTACATGGCCGAGCTGTTCGACGCCGTCGCACGCGCGAACACGATCCTGCTCGACCTCGACCGCGACGTGTGGGGCTACATCTCGGTCGGCTACTTCAAGCAGAAGACGAAGGCCGGCGAAATCGGCTCGTCGACGATGCCGCACAAGGTCAATCCGATCGACTTCGAGAACTCGGAAGGCAACCTCGGCCTCGCGAACGCGACGCTGCGCCACCTCGCTGACAAGCTGCCGGTGTCGCGCTGGCAGCGCGACCTGACCGACTCGACGGTGCTGCGCAACATGGGCGTCGCGCTCGGCTACTCGCTGCTCGCGTACGATTCGCTGATCCGCGGCCTCGACAAGCTCGAAGTGAACCCGCAGCGCCTGAACGAAGATCTCGACAACTGCTGGGAAGTGCTGGCCGAGCCGGTGCAGACGGTGATGCGCCGCTACGGCATCGAGAACCCGTACGAGCAGCTGAAGGAACTGACGCGCGGCAAGGGCATCACGCGCGAAGCGCTGCAGGAATTCGTCGGCACGCTCGCGATCCCGCAGGACGCGAAGGATCTCCTGCTCGCGATGACGCCCGCGTCGTACATCGGCAAGGCCGTCGAACTCGCGAAGCGGATCGCGTAAGCACCGCCGTCCCAGCACGTAAAAAAAGCCCGATGCGAGCGATCGCATCGGGCTTTTTGTTGCCTGCCTCAGCCGGTCAGAACGAAATCATCCGGCCCGGGTTGAGCGCGCTCATCACGCTCATCGCGGCCTTCGCGGCGGGAATCGCGATCGGCGACAACTGCCGGCCGAGCGGAATCGCGCGGTGATCGATGCCCGTGAGCATCGAGAAATCGTCGTTGCGACCGACGAAATCGTCGCAGATCGCCTTGCCGATCCGCACCGTCTGCGCGACGCCGTGGCCGCTCCAGCCCTGCACCATGTACATCGGCACGCGGCCGTCGGTCTTGCGGCTGTCGGTGGCGCCGTTCAGCGTGAAATCGCTGACGCCGCTCCAGCAGTAGTCGAGCGCGAAGCAGCCGTCGGCCTGCGGAAACACCGTGTTCAGCCGCGTCAGCAGGTACGCGTTGACGTCGGGCTGCGCCCAGCAGCTGCCGGTACCCTGCCCGCCGAACAGCAGCCGGTTGCCGCGCACCGGCCGGTAGTAGTCGATCTGGAACTGCGTGTCGTACACGGGCATGCCGGCCGGCATCAGCGTCGCGACATCGACGTCGAGCGGCGCCGTCACGCTCACGTACGTGAAGAACGGCACCGTGGTCGCCGTGCCGTCGTCGAGCAGCCGGAACGTCGTGTTGTGCAACGCCAGCACGACGCCCTTGCGCGCGGTGATCGTGCCGCCCGGCGTCGTCGCGACGACGCCCGCCGGCGTCTCGTCGAGTTCGAGCACCTCGGTGCCCTCGAACAGCGCGCCGCCGTTCAGCCGGAAGCCGTGCACGAGGCCGCGCACCAGCGCGAGCGGATGGATCTGGCCGCCGAGCGCGTCGATCGCCGCGCCGTGATAAAGCCCCGAGCGCACGTATTCGTCGTGCAACTGATGGCGGCCGACGAGCGTCACGCCCGCGTCGCCGAGATGGCGGCGCGCATCCGCGCCGTCGAGCAGCGCGCTCATGTGGCCCGGGTGAACGGCCGCCGTGACGTGGCCGCGCTTGCGGTCGAGCTCGAGCGCGTAGCGCGCGCCGATCGCATCGATCAGGTCCATCGATTCGGTCGACGCGAAGCGCCACAGCCGCTTCGCGTCGTCGTGCGACAGGTGGTCGATCATGTCGGCCGCTTCCCAGCGCGCGAGGCCGGGCGTCAGTTGCCCGCCGTTGCGGCCGGACGCAGCCGAGCCGACGTGATGCTTGTCGACGAGGATCGTGTCGACGCCCGCTTCCGCGAGATGCAGCGCGGCCGATGCGCCGAGCAGCCCCGCACCGATTACGAGCACGTCGCACACGGCGTCGTGCGCAAGCGGCGCGCCGTTCGCGTGGCGCGACAGCGACGCCTCGTACCAGTTGGCCGGACGCTCGCCGTCGTAGCGGGCCGGGTCGCACCAGTTCCAGTTGTCCTGCTCGATATTCAGTTGCGTGGGTTCGAAACGCGATTCGCCCTGGATCAGGGGTTTGTTGTTGGAAGTCATGATTGCACTTGCATGGTCTTGGGCCGCCTGTCGAAGAGCCGTGAGGCTTCGCGGGTGGGGCAGCCGGTTCCACTTGGGTGTCAACGAGATAAAGGGCGCGATGGCCCGTGTTGACGGCAGGCACGCTCGTGTCTGCCTGGATCCCGGACCGTGCGAAAGCACGCATTGAAAGGTGCCGGGACACCCAATTTCTACACCGCAGAAATAATTCTACAGTGTAGAATAAGCTTTCGTCAAGTTTACAGCCGGCGCCGCGCCGGCATGCCGGCCCGCCTCGATGAAAGACAAACCTGCCCAGGGCCCGCGCGGCCTCGACAAGGACGCGATCGTCGCGGCCGCGCTCGCGCTGCTCGAAGACGTCGGCGAAGCCGCGTTCAGCGTGCGCAAGCTCGCGCAGTCGGTCGGCTGCGACCCGATGAGCGTGCTGTACCACTTCAAGTCGAAGGACGGCCTGAGCCGCGCGATCGCGAACGCGCTGTCGCGCTCGCTCGTGCCGGTCGATCCTTCACTGCCATGGCGCGAGCGGCTGCGCGACCTCGCGCGCCAGTACCGCGCACTCGCGCTGCGCTACCCTGCCGCGTTCGCTCTGCTGCAACGGCACATGAGTACCGGGCCGGCCGATCTAGCGCATATCGAGGCCGTGCATCGCGCGCTGACCGACGCCGGCATCCCGCGCGCGGCGCTGCCGTCGGTGTGCGTCGGCTGGTATGCAAGCGTGATCGGCCTGGCCGCCGCCGAAGCCGGCGGCCTCACGCGTGCCGCGAACGACGTCGAGCTCGCGGAGATGAACGCACTGTCCGACACCGAGCATCCGCTCGTCCGATCGGCCGCGCCGCTCTATGCGCAGCTCGACCCGGCGGCCGTGCACGACACGATGCTCGACGTGCTGCTCGACGGCATCGCGCAACGCGTGCACGCGGCCTGACCGGCTGGGTTCCCGCCAACGAAAAAGGCGCCCCGAGGGGCGCCTTCTTCATGACGATTGCCGCGAGCCGCGCTCAGTGCTGCTGCGCGGTGCCGATCTTCAGCATGACCTGATCGACGATCTGCTCGGGCGTCAGCTCGATGCTGACCTCGATCGCTTCGTCCGGGCCCGGCTCCTCGAGCGTGTCGAGCTGGCTCTTCAGCAGCGACGGATCGAAGAAATGGCCGGTGCGGCTCTTCAGGCGCTCGTGCAACACCTCGAACGAACCCTTCAGATACACGAACCGCACGTCGGTGTCGGTGCCGCGCAGCACGTCGCGGTACGACCGCTTCAGCGACGAGCACGTGAACACGGCCGTTTCGCCGGCACGCTGCTTTTCCTCGATGGCCGCGCGGATCGTGCGCAGCCACGGCCAGCGGTCGTCGTCGGTCAGCGGAATGCCGTTGTGCATCTTCTCCTTGTTCGCCGCGCTGTGAAACGCGTCGCCATCGGTATAGCTGCACGACAGGCGTTCCGCCAGCATTTCGCCGATCAGCGACTTGCCTGCGCCCGACACGCCCATTGCGATCAGAATCATTGACTACCCCTTGTTACAAAACCACGCTCAGCAGCAGCGTAAAGCCCAGACCAAGCACTGAAATGATGGTTTCGAGCAACGACCAGGTCTTGAACGTCTGGCCGACCGTCATCCCGAAATATTCCTTGATCAGCCAGAAGCCGCCGTCGTTCACGTGCGAGAAGATCAGCGAGCCCGAGCCCGTCGCGAGCACCAGCAGCTCCGGCCGAACCGCCGCGCCCGACGCCGCCGCGATCGGCGCGACGATGCCGCAGGCCGTCGTCATCGCGACCGTCGCCGAACCCGTCGCGAGACGCATCAGCGCCGCGACGAACCAGCCGAGCAGCAGCGGCGACAGGTGCGCGTGCTTCGCGGTCTCGACGATCTGCTGCGAGATCCCGCTGTCGCGCAGGACGCCGCCGAAGCCGCCGCCCGCGCCGACGATCAGCGTGATCCCGGCGATCGGCGCCAGGCACTCGCTGCAGAACTTCTGGATCTGGTCGCGGTTGAAACCCTGCAGCTTGCCGAACGTGAAGAAGCTCACGAGCACGGCGATCAGCAGCGCGACGTCCGAGTTGCCGGCGAAGCGCAGCAGGTTGTTCGGCAGCGACTTCGGCGTGAACACCAGGTCGGCCCAGCTGCCGACGAGCATCAGCACGACGGGCAGCAGGATCGTGAACAGCGTGATGCCGAAGCTCGGCAGTTCGCGCTTGCTGCCATCCGCACGCGAATCGACGAACTGCGCGGCGAGCGGGTTGTTTTCCGGCAGCTTCACGAACTTCGAGATCGTCAGCGCGAACAGCGGGCCCGCGATGATCGCGGTCGGCACGCCGACGAGCAGGCCGAACGCGATCGTCTTGCCGATATCGGCGCCGTATTGCTGGACGGCCAGCAGCGCGGCCGGGTGCGGCGGGATCAGGCCGTGCACGACGGACAGGCCGGCCACCATCGGCAGGCCGACGACGAGCAGCGACTTGCCGGTGCGCTTCGCGACGTTGAATGCGATCGGGATCAGCAGCACGAAGCCGACTTCGAAGAACACCGGCAGGCCGACGATGATCGCGACGAACATCATCGCCCAGTGGATGTTCTTTTCACCGAACCAGTCGATCAGCGTGGTCGCGATCCGTTCGGCGCCGCCCGATTCGGCCATCATCTTGCCGAGCATCGTGCCGAGGCCGACGACGATCGCGATGTGGCCGAGCGTGCCGCCGGTGCCCGTCTCGAACGACTTGACGATCTTGTCCATCGGCATGCCGACGACGAGACCGAGGCCGAGCGACACGATGATCAGCACCAGGAACGGGTAGATCTTGAAGCGCGCGATCATCAGGATCAGCGCGGCAATCGCGATCAGCGTGAATACGAGCAGCATGCTGCCTTGGACAGCCCCCATGTGGCACTCCTCCTAGAATTGTTCGAACCGGGCGAGTTGTAGCGAGTATGCCCGGCTATGCAGGTCTCCGAAACACGGGGGGTACCCACCCCGTCAGGACGCTGAATTTTACTTATCTTTGCGGCCTGCGGATAGAACCGGTTCCATCAGCAAAAACCCTCGGAAAAACAAGCACTAACGCTTGTTCCCGAGGGTCGATTCTTCATTTCATACAAGTATTAACGGGGCAACTGGCTCGCGGCTTGCGCGAGGCGCGTGACTTCGGCCCAGTCCTGCGCGGCGAGCGCGGCCTTCGGCGTGAGCCACGAGCCGCCGACGCACACGACGTTCGGCAGTTTCAGGAAATTCGGCGCGGTGTCGACCGTGATGCCGCCGGTCGGGCAGAACTTCAGCGCCGGGAACGGGCCGTGGAACGCCTGCAGCATCGGCACGCCGCCCGCCTGCTGCGCGGGGAAGAACTTCACGATCTCGTAGCCGAATTCGAGTGCCTGGATGATGTCGCTCGGCGTCATCACGCCCGGCAGCAGCGGCAGGCCCGCGTCGAGCGCCGCGAGGTGCAGTTCCTTCGTCAGGCCCGGCGACACGCCGAACGTGGCGCCCGCGCGCTTCGCCTGCGCGCAGTGCTCGGGCTTCGTGATCGTGCCGACGCCGACGACGATGTCGTCCGCGAGCTGGCTCGCGCGCTGGATCGCCTCCAGGCCGGCCGGCGTGCGCAGCGTGATCTCGAGCACCTTCACGCCGCCCGCGTGCAACGCGCGCGACACGTTTTCACCCTGCTCGACCGAGTCGAACGCGAGCACCGGAATGACCGGGCCCAGCTTCACGATTTCAGCAATCGTCTTCATTGAATTGGCTCCTTGAAATTCATGCGGCGACGTGGGCGGCCGTTTCGCCGACCAGCGTCCCGAAAACCGATGCGCCCTGCTCGGCCGGCGCTGCGGCCGCGCGGAACACGCCGAACAGTTCGCGCCCGAACCCGACCTCGTTCTCGGCCTGGTGCTGCGGCTGCGCGACCGGGCGCGCACGCCACTCGGCGTCGTCGACCTCGATGTCGAGCACGCCGGCTTCCGCGTCGATCACGAGCGTATCGCCCGTCTTCACCTTGCCGAGCGGGCCGGCCAGCAGCGCTTCCGGCGATACGTGGATCACGGCCGGCACCTTGCCCGACGCGCCCGACATGCGGCCGTCGGTAACCAGCGCGACATGGAAGCCCTGATCCTGCAGCACGCCGAGCAGCGGCGTCAAACGGTGCAGCTCGGGCATCCCGTTCGCACGCGCGCCCTGGAAGCGCACGACCGCGACGAAATCGCGCTTCAGCTCGCCACGATCGAACGCTTCCTGCACGGCTTCCTGCGAGTCGAACACGATCGCCGGCGCCGTCACCTTGCGGTGCTCGGGCGCGACCGCCGAGATCTTGATCACGCCGCGGCCGAGCCGGCCCTGCATCAGGCGCAGGCCGCCGTCCGGCTGGAACGGGTCGCGAATGCCGCGCAGCACCTTCGTGTCGTAGCTCTCGGCCGCGCCGTCGACCCACGTCAGCTTGCCGTCGATCAGCTTCGGCTCCTTCGTGTAGTGCGTGAGCCCCTTGCCGGCGACCGTCGTCACGTCCTCGTGCAGCAGCCCGCCTTCGAGCAGGTTGCGCACCAGGAACGCGACGCCGCCCGCCGCATGGAAATGGTTCACGTCGGCCTTGCCGTTCGGGTAGATCTTCGCGAGCAGCGGCACGACGGCCGACAGCTCGTCGAAGTCGTTCCAGTCGATCAGGATGCCGGCCGCGCGGGCGATCGCGACGAGGTGCAGCGTATGGTTGGTCGAGCCGCCCGTCGCGAGCAGCGCGACGATCCCGTTGACGATCGCCTTCTCGTCGATCACATGGCCGATCGGCGTGTAGTGGCCGCGCTCGACGGTCAGGTCGAGCACGCGGCGCGCGGCCTCGGCCGTCAGCGCAGTGCGCAGCGGCGTGTGCGGATGAACGAATGCCGAGCCCGGCAGGTGCAGCCCCATCAGCTCCATCAGCATCTGGTTGCTGTTCGCGGTGCCGTAGAACGTGCAGGTGCCGTGGCCGTGATACGCGGCCGATTCGGCTTCGAGCAGCGCGTCGCGGCCGACCTGGCCGGTCGCGAACTGCTGGCGGATCTTCGCCTTGTCGTCGTTCGACAGGCCGCTCGTCATCGGGCCGGCCGGCACGAAGATCGTCGGCAGGTGGCCGAACTGCAGCGCGCCGATCAGGAGGCCCGGCACGATCTTGTCGCAGATGCCGAGGCAGAGCGCCGCGTCGAACATGTTGTGAGTGAGCGCGATCGCCGTGCCCATCGCGATCGCTTCGCGCGAGAACAGCGACAGCTCCATCCCCGGGTTGCCCTGCGTGACGCCGTCGCACATCGCCGGCACGCCGCCCGCGAACTGGGCGACGCCGCCGTTCTCGCGCGCGGCGGCCTTGATGATCTCGGGGAAATCCTTGTACGGCGCATGCGCGGACAGCATCTCGTTGTACGAGGACACGATGCCGATGTTCGGCTCGCGGATCGCCTTGATCGAGAACTTGTCGTTGCCTTCGAGGCCCGCGAAGCCGTGCGCGAGGTTCGCACACGACAGCGCGCCGCGTGCCGGGAACTTGCCCTGCGCGCCGTCGATGCGCTGCAGATAGGCGGAACGGGTCGATTGGCTGCGGGCGATCACGCGTTCGGTGACCTTCGCCAGAGTGGGGTGCAGCGACGTCATGCTGGGCGCTCCTGTATGCCGGCCGACACCGGCGGTTGGAATCGTGGGGACGGTCGAGCTTCGTCGATCGAACGAAGCCAGTCTAGTAGAAAAACTACAAGCACGCAATGTGGATCGAACGACACGCAACCCTTATTCCCGCTACCAGCAAGGCATTAACTAGTGAAAACCCTAATTACGCGTGTCGCAACCACATCGAAAGCGCGACGATGGCGCTAGTATTTTCTTGTAGATTTTCTACAATTCGATTGCGATACACTCGCTCATCCGAACCCGATTTCCACATGCCGTCCCATGCTGCCTCGCATTGAAGCGATCCGCGCCGACCTGCGCCCCTCCGAGCGCAAGCTCGCCGACTACATCCTCGCCGCGCCGCGCGAGGTGCTCGACCTCGCGATGACCGAGCTGTCGACGCGCGCGGGCGTCAGCCAGCCGACCATCGCACGCTTCTGCCAGGCGCTCGGCTGCAGCGGCTTTCGCGAATTCAAGATCCGGCTCGCGCAGAGCGTCGCGCCGGGCGTGTCGTCGGTCTACCGCGACGTCGAGCCCGACGAACCGGCGCCCGGCATCATCGGCAAGGTGTTCGACCGCACGATCGGCGCACTGATCGAAGTGCGCAACAGCCTGTCTGCCGGCAGCGTCGCCGAGGCGATCGCGCTGCTGTCGAACGCGTCGCGGATCGAGTTCTACGGCGCCGGCGGCTCGGGCATCGCCGCGCAGGACATCCAGCACAAGTTCTTCCGGCTCGGCGTGCCGAGCGTCGCGTACTCGGATCCGCACACCTTCTCGATGTCGTCGGCGCTGCTCGGGCCGCACGACGTCGTCGTCGCGATCTCGAACACCGGCCGCACGCGCGACATCGTCGACGCCGCACGCTCCGCGCTCGCATGCGGCGCGAAAGTCGTCGCGATCACGCAGAGCCATTCGCCGCTCGCGAAGCTCGCAACCGTGAGCCTTGCGTCGAACGTCGCAGAGGAAACGGACGTGTTCTCGCCGATGACGTCGCGGATGTCGCATCTCGCGATCGGCGACATCCTCGCGGTCGGCGTCGCGCTGTCGCGCGGCCCCGCGCTGATGGAACGGGTCGGCCGTGCGAAGGAAGCGATCACGCGCCGCCGGATCGACGATCCGACGAAGGAATAGCCGTCGCGGAACGCCGCGCGTAAACGTAACAACGGCGCCCCGAGGGGCGCCGTTGTGCATGATTCGACGGCGACGTATTCGCCGGCCGCGCCGTTCAGAACGGCTTGATCACGACCAGCGCGACGGCCACGAGCATGCCGAGCACCGGCAGCTCGTTGAACACGCGATACCACTTGTCGGTGCGGCGGTTCTCGCCGCGCTCGAACACGCGCAGCAGGTGCCCGCAGTACGCGTGGTAGATGACGAGCAGCAGCACGACCGTCACCTTCGCATGGATCCAGCCCTGCCCCTGCCCGATGCCGATCACGAGCCAGAGCCACAGCCCGCAGGCGAGCGCCGGCACCGCGATCATCGTCATGAAGCGGAACAGCTTGCGCGCCATCAGCAGCAGGCGCCGTACCGCGGCCGGATCGGTCTCCATGGCCAGGTTCACGTAGATGCGCGGCAGGTAGAAGAGCCCCGCGAACCACGCGGCGATCAGAACGATATGGAACGTCTTGACCCAGAGCATTGCCATTGTTCAATCCTCAAATGCGCCGAATACACGAGTAACATCCGCCTCAAATACTTGAAATGACCGAAGCGCACGTAGATGCGAAAAATCGGCAGTAAGGGCCGCAACTCGGCTGCGACATTGCCCTTCGTTAATCGCGCGCCTCGCTGGCCGGTCTGCTGCCAAATGAAGCAGCCGGAATAACTCTCTCTTCGGGTCTGGAAGTGCTTCCCATTTGGCTCGAGGAGGAATCGCGAGTTGGACTCTCCCATTTGGATTCTCTGCCGCCTTCCTAATCGCCGGCTCATCACCCAGTAACCAAGCCTCCGTCATACGGACAGGAATAACGGGTATCCACGCTGTCTCAAGATCGCCCAACTCGTCGGTGAGTTCCGTTCGTCGATCATCAGGATCATCTCGTTCAGCATCTCGATGCACGAAGAGAACGTCACAGGCATAGAGCCCTAATGCTGCATCAACTCGCCTCCGGAGCCCCTCGGAAGGAGCCGGAATTCCATTTCGCGCAAATTCTGGCATCGTCGCAAGACTGGGAAAATTTTGCTCAATTACCCATTGGATAATTGGCAGTAGTGCCGAATCAGAGCTCCCGTCTGCGAGGAGCGTGTAACGAACAAATTGCACGATCCCCTCGATCAATGAAAGAGTTCCAACTGCTCCCGCAACAGCGTCCCAACCGTTGCCGATCCTCGCTCTACTCCGGCCTCATCCGCATTGAGATACGCCAACAAAGTGCTTAATGATGTTGGTTTCTCACTCGACATATCAGCACGCCAAGTTTTTGCCAAAAATCCAAACGTGCTAAAAGTAGCCCCCTTATACCTATACTGTTGGCAAACAACAAGATCATCCGCCAACAACTCCTGAACAACCAAAGGAGAGTGAGTATTAATAATCACCTGCCGAAGCGGATTATATTCACCTATCGCACTATTTGGATCAACCGCCATATCTCTAAGCAAACTCGTCATCGCCCTCACTCTCGACGGATGAATTCCGTTTTCCGGTTCTTCCAGACATATCAAACCACCCGCCCGTGGATCCGCATGAATAATTGCTAGCGCCAAAAATCTGAGCGTACCATCCGACAACGCTTTCGCGGGGTACTGAATTCCGTCTCTATTGGTGAGATAGAGAGTTTTCAATTCCCGCTTATCATCCACCTCAACGGAAAGTTCTGCCACGTCTGGAAGCAGTTCGGAAAGTCGATTAGCGACCTCTGCGTCCTTATCCAGCGATTTAAGCGTAGCCGGCATGTGGGCGCCGGACGGGGCGACGTGAATATCTGACGGCGTTGAGAAATCGTCGGGTCGACGCAAAGCTGACGGCTCAAGTTGCAAAAGTGCCCACGAACGCATTTCGCGTCGAGCCGCCAACGCGGTTGGCCGATCAATCGTATTAATTCCACTCAACGCCGTTCTTTCCATACCAAAAGCTGGAATCCGCTCCGGGCGTCCACTACCGGAATCCTGGTGAATGTTTACAATTACACGTTCATCTTCACCATCTCTGTCCGTCGATATGAAATCCGACGTCTTAGTTCCCCCCTTAACCGTATCCCAGAACGCATCCGAGTGAGGGAAAAGACCGCGTCTGAAATCACGCTTCGGAATATATTTAAGCGATTCATCGAGCAAAAAAATACGCTCGCTTCCCGATGTCTCATCCAGCACGTACCCGAGAACGATCCGATATCGCAGGTGCGTTACGCGAGGTGCCCCATGGCGTCCGAAATCGTCAACCACAGCATTTGGAATTAAAAATTCCGCCTCCAACTCCATTTGGCTCGCACTACCATCCTTGTAGCGCGTAAAAATTGAGCCTACCGACCCAAAGCGCTTTCCATCCCTATCTCTAACACGATTCGCCGCGGCTATTATTGGCATATCAGCCAAATCACGCAGAAAAACTATCGCATCAAAAAGATTGGATTTCCCAGCCCCGTTGACCCCTGCAACGCAAGTGAACGGACCAAAGTTAACGGTTATATCGTTGAGGCTCTTAAATCCTTTGACTCGCAACTTAGTAAGCATCCCAGATCCTTAGAAAGTGCTTTATTGACGGCCTTCGCCGTGCCCGAGCACGACATACTTCAGCGACGTCAGCCCTTCCAGGCCGACGGGGCCGCGTGCGTGCAGCTTGTCGTTCGAGATGCCGATTTCCGCGCCGAGGCCGAATTCGAAACCGTCCGCGAAGCGCGTCGACGCGTTGACCATCACGCTCGCCGAATCGACTTCGCGCAGGAAACGCATCGCGCGGTCGTGATCCTCGGTGACGATCGCATCGGTGTGATGCGAGCCGTAATGGTTGATGTGCTCGATCGCGGCGTCGAGCCCGTCGACGACCTTGATCGCGAGCACCGGCGCGAGATATTCGGTGTGCCAGTCTTCCTCGGTCGCATCGACGAGCGGGCCGACGCCCGCATCGGCGAGGACCGCGCGCGCAGCCGCGTCGACGCGCAGCTCGACCTGCTTGTCGCGATACAGCTTGCCGAGCGGCGGCAGCAGCGCGGCCGCGATGCCGCTCGACACGAGCAGCGTCTCCATCGTGTTGCAGGTGCCGTAGCGATGCGTCTTCGCGTTGTCGCAGACGGTCAGCGCCTTGGCGAGATCGGCGCGATCGTCGACGTACACGTGGCAGATGCCGTCGAGGTGCTTGATCATCGGCACGCGTGCCTCGTTGATCAGGCGCTCGATCAGGCTCTTGCCGCCGCGCGGCACGATCACGTCGACGTATTCGGTCATCGTGATCAGCTTGCCGACCGCCGCGCGATCGGCCGTCGCGACGACCTGCACCGCCTCCTGCGGCAGCCCGGCCGCCTCGAGCCCTTCGCCGATCAGCTTCGCGAGCGCCGCATTCGATTCGAGCGCTTCGGAGCCGCCGCGCAGAATCGTCGCGTTGCCCGACTTCAGGCACAGCGCGGCCGCGTCGATCGTCACGTTCGGGCGCGATTCGTAGATGATGCCGATCACGCCGAGCGGCACGCGCATCTGGCCGACCTGGATCCCGCTCGGGCGGTACTTGAGGTTGCCGATCTCGCCGATCGGATCGGCCAGCGACGCGACCTGGCGCAGCCCTTCGACCATCGTCTTCAGCGCCTTGTCCGACAGCGTCAGGCGGTCGACGAACGCTGCATCGAGCCCCTTTTCACGGGCGCGGGCGACGTCACGCGCGTTTGCGTCCTTCAGCACCTGCGCGTCGCGTTCGATCGCGCGGGCCACCGCGTCGAGCGCCGCGTTCTTCGCGGCCGTGCTGGCGCGCGCCATCGCGCGGGAAGCGTGCCGGGCGCGACGGCCCAGGTCGGTCATGTACTGATCGATATCCATCGTGTGACTCGAGAAGCGAGCCGCGCGGGGCGGCATGAATTCGTGGGGAAGCGTGGCATGGCCATCGGCGGGACGGCCATCCGGCGAAGCAGCGGCCGGGAGGCCGCGCCAGCAATCAAAACATTGTAAGCGGGTTGCGCAGCGCGCGCTGGAGGCCCCGACGGGACTTAGCGTCGCACGCGACCCGCGGTCGGCGGTCGCTCGCCGCGCGCGCCCGCGACCGTCATCGCGAGCTGGAACAGCCCGTCCCACGGATCGGGCGGTGGTTCGTCCTGCGTGCGGCGGCCCGGCGCGACGGCCGTGAGCCCCTTGACCTGCCGGTCGAGCTTCGCGGCGAACGCGAGCGCCTTCTCGAGCACGCCTTCCGACACGCGGTTCAGCGCGGGGCCGATCAGCCGCTCGCGCGGCCCCCACACGCGGTTCTCGCGCAGCAGCGTCGCCAGCGGCTTGCCGGCCGTCGCGCCGCGCTTGATCCGCAGCAACGTGCGCAATTCCTCGACGACGGCCCACATCACGAGCACGATCGCCTCGCCCTCGCCCTTCAGCCCGTCGATCATCCGCGCGAGCCGCGCGGCGTCGCCGGCGAGCATCGCTTCGTTCAGCTTGAAGACGTCGTAGCGCGCGACGTTCAGCACCGCGTCGTGCACCTGCTCGAACGACAGCGCGCCTTGCGGATACAGCAGCCCGAGCTTCTGGATTTCCTGGTGCGCGGCGAGCAGGTTGCCCTCGACGCGCTCGGCGATGAACTGCAGCGCACGCCGCCCGTCGTCGCCGGGTGCGGCACGCTGGCCCTGCATCGCGAGACGCTGGCCGATCCAGTTCGGCAGTTGCGCGCGGTCGACCGGATCGATCTTCAGCGCGACGCCGCCGTTCTGCAGCGCGGTAAACCACGCGGATTTCTGCGTGGCCGCATCGAGACGCGGCAACGTGACGAGCATCAGCGCGTCGGGATTGGGCGTGGCCGCGAGCGTCTTCAGCGCATCGGCGCCTTCCTTGCCGGGCTTGCCCGACGGAATGCGCAGCTCGATCAGCTGACGCTCGCCGAACAGCGACATCGCCTGGGTCGCGCCGAGCAGCACGCTCCAGTCGAAACCGCGCTCGACCGTATGCACCGAACGCTCGGTGAAGCCGGCCGCGCGCGCGGCCGCACGAATGCGGTCGCACGCTTCCTGCGCGAGCAGCGGCTCGTCGCCGAAGACGGTATAGAGCCCGGCCAACCCCTTCGCGAGGTGCGGCTCCAGCGCATCAAGTCGCAATTGCATCGCTACGTGCGCCGTCGATCAGAGCGGCGGCGGCGGCAGCGGCGCGCGCGGCGCCACGCCCGGCACCACGTCCTCCGGCGCCGGCGTCAGCGAGTGGACGATCGCGAGACGCCGCATCAGCTGGTCGACCGCATCGTTCTGCATGTCGCCGTACAGGATGTCGGCTTCCTGCGCCTTCGCGTTCGTGTACTGGTCGCTGTACGTCATCGCGCGGTTCAGCGCGATCGCGCTCGGCGGGATCAGCACGGTGCCGTCCTTGCTCGTCAGCGTGTAGTTCAGCGTATAGAACAGTGCGTATTCCTGCGCCGAGCCGTACTTGTTGAGCGTCAGCGTGTTCTGGCCACGCGACTCCCACATGCGAAGCACGGCGTCGGCGTCGTCCGCCGACTTGACGATCTTCGTGTCGCTGCCGGCCTCGACGAGGCGCACGAGGCGCGCCTCGACGGGCGCCGGCGCGCCGGCCACCAGCAGGTGCTTGAACGCGTAGTCCTGCTGGCCGCGCAACTGGAAGCCGCATGCCGACAGCGCGACCGCGCTGCCGACGAGCATCAAAAACGATCTGCGGATCACCTTCGCTCCTTCTGGGTACGTCCGATGGCCGGCGGCCGTCAGACGACGATGTTCACGAGGCGGCCCGGCACGACGACGATCTTCTTCGCCGGCTTGCCGTCGCTGAACTTCGCGAATGCCTCGTCGGCCACTGCCGCGGCTTCGATCGCCTCGCGGCTCGCGTCCTTCGCGACCTTCAGCGCGCCGCGCACCTTGCCGTTCACCTGCAGCACGAGTTCGATCTCGGCCTGCTCGAGCGCGGCCTCGTCGACCTTCGGCCACGGCGCGTCGAGCAGCGGGCCGAATTCGTCAGCATAGCCGAGTGCCTTCCACAGCTCGAACGTGACGTGCGGCACGACCGGGTACAGCACGCGCAGCAGCACGCCGTACGCTTCGCGCAGCACGCCGGGCGTCGCGCCCTTCGCGCCGTCGATCGCGTTCAGCATCTTCATCGTGGCCGACACGACCGTGTTGTACTGCAGGCGCTGGTAGTCGAAATCGGCCTGCTTCAGCACGCTGTAGATCTCGCGGCGCAGCGCCTTGTCGGCTTCGCCGAGCGCGGCTGCATCGAAGCCCGCACGGGCGGCGAGCGCTTCGCGGTTGCCGTAGCCGAAGCTCCACACGCGGCGCAGGAAGCGGCTCGCGCCTTCGACGCCCGAGCCCGACCACTCGAGCTGCTGCTCGGGCGGCGCGGCGAACATCACGAACAGGCGCGCGGTATCGGCGCCGTACAGGTCGATCAGCACCTGCGGATCGACCCCGTTGTTCTTCGACTTCGACATCTTCTCGATGCCGCCGAGCACGACCGGCTCGCCGTCCGCGTTCAGCGTCGCGCCGACCGGGCGGCCCTTGTCGTCGTGCGTGACCGTCACGTCGGCCGGGTTGTACCAGGTCTTCTTGCCCGATGCGTCTTCGCGGTAGAACGTCTCGTTCAGCACCATCCCCTGCGTGAGCAGGTTCTTCGCCGGCTCGCCGAACTTCACGAGGCCGAGGTCGCGCATCACCTTGGTCCAGAAGCGCGAATACAGCAGGTGCAGGATCGCGTGCTCGATGCCGCCGATGTACTGGTCCATCGGCATCCAGTAATCGGTGCGCGCGTCGACCATCGTGTCGGCGTCCGGCGCCGTGTAGCGCGAGAAGTACCACGACGAATCGACGAACGTGTCCATCGTGTCGGTTTCGCGCTTCGCGGCCGCGCCGCACTTCGGGCACGAACAGTTCAGGAACGCTTCCGACTTCGCGAGCGGGTTGCCCGAGCCGTCCGGCACGAGGTCTTCCGGCAGCACGACCGGCAGGTCCTGCTCCGGCACCGGCACGTCGCCGCACGACGGGCAGTGGATGATCGGGATCGGCGTGCCCCAGTAGCGCTGGCGCGATACGCCCCAGTCGCGCAGGCGCCACGTGACCTGCTTGTCGCCGAAGCCGCCGGCGTTCAGGTCGGCCGCGACCGCATCGACCGCTTCCGCGTAGCGCAGGCCGTCGTACTTGCCGCTGTTCACGCAGACCGCGGTTTCCTTGTCGCCGTACCACTCCTGCCATGCGTCGAGCGAGTACGCCTGGCCTTCGGCCGAGATCACCTGCTTGATCGGCAGGCCGTACTTCTTCGCGAACGCGAAATCGCGCTCGTCGTGGCCCGGCACGCCCATCACCGCGCCTTCGCCATAGCTCATCAGCACGTAGTTGCCGATCCACACCTCGACCGGCTCGCCGGTGAGCGGGTGCTTGACCGAGAAGCCCGTCGCGACGCCCTTCTTCTCCATCGTCGCGACGTCGGCTTCGGCGACGCCGCCGCGCTTGCATTCGTCGATGAACGCCTGCAGTTCCGGCTTGCCCTGCGCGAGGCGCGTGGCGAGCGGGTGCTCGGCCGCGATCGCGCAGAACGTGACGCCCATGATCGTGTCGGCGCGCGTCGTGAACACGCGCAGCAGCGCCTGCTCGCCGTCGAGTTCGTACGGGAAGCCGAAGTTCACGCCGAAGCTCTTGCCGATCCAGTTCTGCTGCATGATCTTCACGCGCTCGGGCCAGCCGAGGCCGTCGAGGTCGTTCAGCAGCTCATCGGCGTACTGCGTGATCCGCAGGTAGTACATCGGGATCTCGCGCTTTTCGACGAGCGCGCCCGAGCGCCAGCCGCGGCCGTCGATCACCTGCTCGTTCGCGAGCACGGTCTGGTCGACCGGGTCCCAGTTCACGGTGCCCGTCTTCTTGTACGCGATGCCCTTCTCGAGCATCTTCAGGAACAGCCACTGGTTCCACTTGTAGTAGTCGGGCTTGCACGTCGCGATCTCGCGCGACCAGTCGATCGCGAGGCCCATCGACTGCATCTGGCCCTTCATGTAGTCGATGTTGTCGTAGGTCCACTTCGCGGGCGGCACGCCGTTCGCCATCGCGGCGTTTTCGGCCGGCATCCCGAACGCGTCCCAGCCCATCGGCATCAGCGTGTTGTAGCCGTTCATCCGCAGATAGCGGTACATCACGTCGTTGATCGTGTAGTTCCGCACGTGACCCATGTGCAGCTTGCCGGACGGGTAAGGCAGCATCGACACGCAGTAGAACTTCGGCTTCTGCGAATCTTCCTGCGTCTTGTAGGCATCGGCTGCGCGCCAGTCGCCCTGGGCGGCGGCTTCGACGTCGGCGGGTACGTATCTTTCGTGCATGGTGTGGTTCGGGCTAGGCTTTAAGCGGCGCGACGGCTCGCGCGCAGAAGTGGATCGAAAGGCGTGCTTGCCCGCCGCAGGAACAGGCGGGCTGCTTCCGGGCCGGGAAAAACGTCGATTATACCGCCCGCGCCGGCCCGCACGGCCGGTCTCGCGGGCCGGAGCCCGCAACGACGGCGTGTCAGGGTTTCGGCGCGGCGGCGGCCGGGGCGGCAGCACCGGCCTGCGGCGGCACGTCGGTCACGAAGCCGATCCGCGTGAGGCCCGCGGCCTGCGCGGCGCCCATCACCTGCGCGATCACGTCGTAGCGCGTCGCGCGCGATGCGCGCAGCCGCAGTTCGGGCGGCGCGCCGCCCTCGGCGGCGGCCCGGAAGCGCGCGGGCAGTGCGTCGAGCGCGACGGGCGTGTCGTCCCAGTACAGCTTGCCGGCGTCGTCGATCGACAAGGTGACGGATTGCGGCGTGTCGCGCGCGACGCTGGCCGCGACCTTCGGCAGGTCGAGCCGGATCGCGTGCGTCATCAGCGGCGCGGTGATGATGAAGATGACGAGCAGCACGAGCATCACGTCGATCAGCGGCGTCATGTTGATCTCCGCCATCGGCGCGGACGTCTTGTGGTGCTCGAGCCCGCCGAATGCCATGGTCGCTCCTCCCGGGGCCTTGAGTCAGGCGCCTTCCGCGCACACGAACACGTGCAGGTCGCGCGCGAAACCGTCGAGTTCCTCGGCGAGCTGCCGGACGAGCCGCCCGAGGATGTTGTAGGCCAGCACCGCCGGAATCGCGACGACGAGCCCGAACGCGGTCATGATCAGCGCCTCGCCGACCGGCCCCGCGACGTTCTCGATCTGCGCCTGCCCGCTCGCGGCGATGCTGCCGAGCGCGTGATAGATGCCCCACACGGTGCCGAGCAGCCCGACGAACGGCGCGGTGCTACCGATCGACGCGAGCAGCACCTGGCCGAATTCGAGACGCCGCTGCGAGCGCAGCATCGCGTGGCGCAGCGCACGCAGCACGCGTTCGCCGCGCTCGACGCGCGCGGCCAGCGCGGCCGGGTCGTGGTCGCCGGCGGCGTCGCGCGCGGCTTCGGCGAGCGGCACGAACACGCGCTCGCGATCGGCGCCGGCGAGCGCGGCGATGCCCGCGTCGAGCGACGGCGCGCGCCAGAACGCGGCGAGCGCACGCGGCCCCTGCCGCTTCGCGCGGACCAGGAGCCAGGCTTTCATGAAAAGGAAGCACCAGCTGGCGACGGACATCGCCAGCAGGACATAGGCGACCGCATGCGTGATCGCATCGCCGCTTTCGAGGTAGTGGACAACGCCGGTGGGTATCGCCATCGGAGTTTCCCCGTGGGTCAGCGCAGGCCGAGCACGTCCTGCATGTCGAACAGGCCGGCGCCGCGCGCCGACAGGAAGCGGACCGCGCGCAGCGCGCCCTGCGCGTACGACACGCGGCTGGACGACTTGTGCGTGATCTCGATGCGCTCGCCGACGCCGGCGAACAGCACGGTGTGGTCGCCGACGATGTCGCCGCCGCGCACGGCCGCGAAGCCGATCGACGACGGATCGCGCTCGCCCGTCACGCCGTGACGGCCGTAGACCGCGCACTCGTCGAGCGAGCGGCCGAGCGCGCCGGCAACGGCTTCGCCCATCATCAGCGCGGTGCCCGACGGCGCATCGACCTTGTGGCGGTGGTGCGCCTCGATGATCTCGATGTCGTAGCCGTGCGAGAAATGCTGCGCCGCGAATTCGAGCAGCTTCAGCGTGACGTTCACGCCGACGCTCATGTTCGCCGCGAACACGATGCCGATCTTGCCCGCAGCAGCCTGCAGCTCGGCCTTCTGCTCGGCGGTGAAGCCGGTCGTGCCGATCACGAGCTTCACGTCGTGGCGCAGCGCGGCCGCGATGTGGGCCATCGTGCCTTCCGGGCGCGTGAAGTCGATCAGATAGTCGGCCTGCGCGAACACGGCGTCGAGGTCGTCGGTCAGCTTGATCCCGGTTTCCTTGCCGAGGAACGCACCGGCGTCCTGGCCGAGGAACGGCGAATCGGCGCGGTCGAGCGCGCCGACGAGCTGCGCGTCGGGTTCGTTGAGAACGGCTTCGATCAGCATCCGGCCCATTCGGCCCGATGCGCCGGCAATCGCAATCTTCATGGCTTTCTACACGACAGGTCTAAAGGCGGGCGGCGCGAGCCGCCCTGGTTCCGCAAAGCCGGGGTTACTGCGCCGGCGCGGTGAGCGGCTGGTTCTGCAGGTTGTCGGAGCCTTGCGGGCCGACCGGCGGCGACGCCTCGTTCGACACGTTCGGCTGCGGCGGACGATGGAACTGGAACTGCGGCTGGATCGCCGGCGCGGCGCCCGGCGGCTGGCCGCCCGGCACCGGCGCGCCGCCCGAAGCCTGCGCGGCCGGCGTGAACCGGCGCGACCCCGAACCCTGCCCCGACACCTGGTTGGTCGCGCGGTTCGCCGCGCGGGCAGCCTGTGCGTTCGCATCCTGGTCGACCACTGCGCTGGCCGCCGGGCTGGCGACAGCCTCGGGCGCCGGCGCGTTCGCCGCTTGCGCAGCGCTCGCGGCGGCGGCTTCGGACGCCTTCTTCGCCGCTGCGGCCGCCTTCGCCTTCTTGCCGCCGCGGTCGCCGTCGATGTCGGCCAGCAGGTCGAGCTCGGACGGCAGGTTGTCGGCGCCGCTCCAGCTCGCGAGACGGTCACCCGAGAAAGTCACCACGAGGTCGCGCTGCTGGACGATCGACGTCGAGCCGCGCTTGAAGTAGAAGAGGTAATCCCAGCGATCCGCGTGGAACATGTCCGCGAGCAGCGGAGTGCCGAGCAGCGCGCGGACTTGCTCGCGCGTCATGCCGGCCTGCAACTGCGCGGCTTTCTCCTGCGACACGAAGTTGCCCTGCACGACGGTGATCCGATAGGGCGTGATGCTCTGCGCAATGCGCTGCGTCACGCTGTCGTACGACGAACAACCCGCCAGCGCGACGACGGCGGCGGCAGCGATGATGGCACTCCGCATGCGACTCCTCTGAAAGTGCGAAAGCGATTCTGGGATCATTTCCTTCACCGTGCTGGCCCGCGAACAGGCCGCGCGTGTTTCTGGAACGGCGAAAAGCCGGTAACATTGAAGCCCTGCATTGTACTCTAGGGACGCCTAGCCATGACCAATCCGACGGATCTCAAGAATATCGGGCTAAAGGCCACCCTACCGCGCCTCAAGATTCTCGAGATCTTCCAGCAGAGCCCGGTACGCCACCTGACCGCAGAAGACGTCTACCGCAACCTGCTCAACGAGCAGCTCGACATCGGGCTCGCCACCGTCTACCGCGTGCTCACGCAGTTCGAGCAGGCCGGCCTGCTGTCGCGCAGCAACTTCGAATCCGGCAAGGCCGTGTTCGAGCTGAACGAAGGCTCGCACCACGACCACCTCGTGTGCCTCGATTGCGGCCGCGTCGAGGAATTCTTCGATGCCGAGATCGAAAGCCGCCAGCAGGCGATCGCGAAGGAGCGCGGCTTCCGGCTCCAGGAGCACTCGCTCGCGATGTACGGTTCGTGCACGACCGAGAACTGCCCGCACCGCAAGCACTGATCGCTGATTCGCGCGCGTCACGCACGCAGCACGGCCCGGCCGGCATCTCGCCGCCCGGGCCGTTGTTCTTTTCGGGTCGGGTCGCGTCGCGCGGGCCGGCCGCAACGCTTACGAATGCCCTTCGACGCTCGCGCAGGCCGGCTCGAACTCGAGCGCCCAGGCGACCTCGAGCGGGATCTCGTCGCAGTTTGGTTGCGGGCCGCCGCGATCGACGATCACGAAATCGCTGACCGCGTCGAGCGCGAGCAGCGGATGGTGCCAGACGCCCTTCGCATAGTTCACGCCCTGCCAGCCCTCGGCGAGGAAAGCGCGCATCGCGTCGGGCCGGAAGTCGCCGGCCGGCGCGACGACGATCGCATAGCGCGACACGGCCGCGAGCGGGATGAACGCCTGGCTGCCGTGCGGATGGCGCTCCATCAGCGTGACCTCGACCGGCAACGCGCGCGGCTGCGCGCGAAACACGCTGACGAGCGGCCGGCCGCCGTCCGCGCACACGTCGATCGTTGCGAGATCGTGAAAGCGCTCGGTCGTGCCGCCGTTGATCGGGAAGTGCCGCGCGCCTTCGAGCGCGATCACGTCGCCGAACGGCGCGAACGCCTCGCGGGTCAGGCGCTCGACGCGCAGGATGCGGGATCCGGTCATGACGTCGCCCTCCTTCAGGCCGGCTCGCCCCACAGACGCAGGCGCGACACGCCGCCGTCCGGGAAGATGTTGAAGCGCACGTGCGTGACCGGGCCGAGCGCGGCGAGCTGATCGAACGTGTGCACGTGATCCATCTGCAGCTTCTGTTCGCCGAGCAATTCGGCCCAGAACATCGCCTGCGTGACGAGCGAATCGTCGGTGCCGCCCGTCACGTGCGCGGCCTGCAGCGAGCAGCGGTCGGGGAAGTTGCCCTTGAAGAATGCCGTGTCGACCTCGACGCGCCGGATGATGCCCGGCCGCGCGAGCGCGACGATCGCCCAGTCGTTGCCGGGCTCGCGGCGCCGCCGCGTTTCCCAGCCGTCGCCCATGTTCGCGCCGCGCCCCGGCATCAGCATCTGCGATGCCGGCCCGAAGTGCTGGTTGTTCGCGGCCACCAGATAGCCGCCGTTCTCGATCGCCGCGAGATCGACGAGCTCGCCGGCCGGCACGTGACGCCAGTCGCGCTGCGGCTGGCCGTACACGCGCAAGCGCGCGAGCCCGCCGTCCGGATACAGGTTCACGCGCAGGTGCGTGACCGGCCGCGCGTCGTCGACGCTCACGTAATGATGCGAATTGCCCTGCAGCGTCGTCGCGGGGACGATCGTGCGCCATTCGGTGCCGTCGGGCGGCGTGTCGCCGTCGACCGCGCACGCGTCGATCGACGCGGCCGGCGGGAAGTTGCCGGTGAAGTGGCTCGTATCGAGATCGACGCCGTAAATCACGCCCGGCCGCGCGAGGCGCACCACGCAGAAATCGTGGCCGGTCGTGCGCTTGCGGCGCGTTTCCCAGCCGTCCATCCATTTGCCGTGGTCGTCGTACTTGCCGGGAATGAACACGGCCGGCTCCGGATTCAGCATGCGCTCCTTCGGCGCGAAGAATTCGTCGCTGGCGAGCAGCGCCTGCGCACCGAGGCGCGGGTCGGCGAGGTTCATGTAGCGCCGCGTGAAAGCCGGCGCGTTCGGATCGAGGATGGGGGCTGCCATGTCGTCTCCATTATTTTGAGAAGCGCCAGCGCGTCGGCGCGCCGGTCACGGGAAATTCGTTCGCGGCGGTGCGGCCAGGGGCGCCGCGCCGCGCGAGTGTCGCGCTCAGAGCGCGTGGGCCTGGTCGCCGGCGACCGGTGCGGCGCTGCCCGGCGCGTCGGCCACGTAACGCAGCTCGCGGTCCAGCACGCGTTTCGCACGTGCGCGGTCGATGTCGTTCTCCCACACCGCGACGACGACCGTCGCGACGCAGTTGCCGATCAGGTTGGTCAGCGCGCGGGCGATGCCGACGAACCAGTCGACCGGCAGGATCAGCACGAGGCCGAGCACGGGAATCGCGGGAATCGCCGACAGCGTCGCCGCGAGGATCACGATCGCCGAACCGGGGATGCCGTGCGCGCCCTTCGACGTGACGAGCGACACGAGCAGCACGACGATCAGGTCATGCGTCGACAGCGGCGTGTTGGTGGCCTGCGCGATGAACAGCACCGCGAGCGTCAGGTAGATCGAGAAGCCGTCGAGGTTGAACGAATAGCCGGTCGGGATCACGAGGCCGACCGTCGAATCCTTGATGCCCATGTATTCGAGCTTGCTCATCACCTGCGGCAGCACCGCGTCCGACGACGCCGTGCCGAGCACGATCGACAGTTCCTCGCGCAGGTAGCGGATCAGCTTGAACACCGAGAAGCCCGCGAGCCGCATCACCGCGCCGAGCACGACCGTGACGAACACGAAGCAGCTCAGGTAGAACACCGCGACGAGGTAGCCGAGCTGCTTGAGCGACGCGACACCGTACTTGCCGGTCGTGAACGCGATCGCGCCGAGCACGCCGAGCGGCGCGAGCTTGATGATGAAGCCGATGATCCGGAAGAACACGTGCGACAGTTCCTCGATCAGCGAATTGACGCGCTGCGCCTTGTCGCCGAGCAGCGACAGCGCGGAGCCGAACAGCACCGCGAACACGAGGATCTGCAGGATGTCGCCCTTCGCGAACGCGTCGATCGCGGTCTCGGGGATGATCTTCATCAGGTAGCCGGCCGTGTCCTTCAGGCCTTCGGCGTTCTTCGCGTACGTCGCGAGCGACGCCGCGTCGAGCGAGCGCAGGTCGATGTTCATCCCGACGCCCGGGCGCGTGAGCCATGCGAGGACGAGCCCGATGCCGAGCGCGAGCGTCGTCATCACCTCGAAGTAGACGACGGCCTTCAGGCCGACCCGGCCGACCTTCTTCAGGTCGCCCGCATTGGCCATCCCGCTCACCACGACGCAGAACACGATCGGGCCGATGACCATCTTGATAAGCTTCAGGAAGCCGTCGCCGAGCGGGCGCAGCGACTCGGCGAAGTGCGGGAAGAACGCGCCTAGCGCGACCCCCAGGATCAATGCGACGACTACCCGGCCAAACAGCGAATTGAGGAATTTCGACACGGCGCTCTCCCGATCCAACGGTTGCAGTTTCGTCTGTTCATACTGGTAAGACCAGTGATGTTATGGTGGATAGTAGGAAGCCGATATAGTGACGTCAAGGACGGACAAAATAGGGATTTCCCGCCCCTCCCCGCCCGGTTCCTGCGTAATGGAAAGGGGCGGATCGTGGCTTTCCCGTAGGACGGTCGTGCACCGCCTGCGTGCGGATTACAATGCCGGTCAGACCGGCCATCGTTCACATCATGAAAAACGTTCCGCATACCGTGACCGACGCCGCCATCGCGACGATCCGCGAACGGATCGAGGCAGGCGTTTATCCGGTCGGCAGCCTGCTGCCGGCCCAGCGCCAGCTCTCCGAGGAGCTGGAGATCAGCCGCGCGTCGCTGCGCGAGGCGCTGTCGACGCTCGAGGCGCTCGGGATGCTGCGCATCCGCGCGGGCAAGGGCGTCTACGTCGAAAGCGCGCAGGCATCGGCCGCGCATCCGTGGCAGTTCGCCGAACAGTCGTCGCCACCCGACACGTACCAGATGCGCTATGCGCTCGAAGGATTCGCCGCGCGGATGGCTGCGCACGTCGTCAGCGACGACGACATCGCATGGTTCGAGGACAACCTCGCCGACCTGCACGTCGCGCTGACCGACAACGCGATCGACGAAGCGTCGCAGCTCGACTTCGACTTCCACATGCGGATCATCCATCTCGCTGGCAACGCGGCGATCGAGTCGATCCTGCGCAGCAGCGCGGACATCATGAAGGAAAGCCAGCGCATGCCGTTCTACCGGCGCGAGCTGCTGCTGTCGACGTGGCACGAGCACCGCGCGATCGTCGACGCGCTGATCGCGCGCGACGCGGCCGCCGCGGGCACCGCGATCGAAACGCACATCGCGAACGCCGCGCAGCGCGCAGGCATCTTCTTCCCGACGCCGGGCGCGTAACGCGCCGCCGGCGCCCCAGCCGCGCGGTCGTCCCCAGTCACCCTTCCGACGGATCGCGATACGCGAGCGCGCGCTCGATGAACGCGCGTGCCGCGACACTGCGGTACGCACCCTTGCGCGTGAGCAGCGCGGCCGTACGCGTCGGCAGCGGCGGATCGATCTCCAGCGCGCACAGGTCGCCGCTCGCGCGGGCGATCGCGTCGGGCAGCACCGTCGCGAGCCGCCCGCATCGCACGAGCTCCAGCACCGCGCTGATCGTGTTCGTCTCGATCGCGATCTTCGGCCGTGCGCCATGCTCGATGAAATACCGGTCGATGCGCTCGCGCGTCGCGAACGCGCGGCTCAGCAACACCAGCGGCTCGCCGCCGAGCTCGCCCGGCGTCAGCGCGCGGCGGCGCCGCGCGAGACGGTGCATGCGGCCCGTCACGAGCGCGAGCGGCTCGTCCCACAGCGGCAGCGCATCGATGTCCGGCGCGCGCGGCGGCATGAACGCAAAACCCGCGTCGAGCCGGTCGTCGGCGAGCATGGCCTCGATGCGCTCCTGCGGCATCGCGTCGATCGTCAGCGCGACGTTCGGATAATCGGCGTGGAAGCCGTCGATCAGCGAGCCGCTCAGGTAGGCCGCGAAGGTCGGCATCATCGCGAGCCGCAGCGACCCGCTGCCGAGATCGGCGACGTCGTGCAGCGCGCGCTCGCCCGTTTCGAGCTCGTGCAGCGCGGCGCGCGCATGGCGCGCATAGACCTCGCCGAATTCGGTGAGCCGCACCGCGCGGCCCGAGCGGTCGAACAGCTGCACGCCGAGCGTGTCCTCGAGCTGGCGCACCTGCTGCGACAAAGTCGGCTGCGACACGTGCAGCGCGTCGGCCGCGCGCGTGAAACTGCGCTCCTCGGCGACGGCCAGGAAATAGCGTATGTGGCGGAGAAGCATCGCGGCCAATGTATTGGTTTCACCAATGGATACCATAACGATCCAGTCTTGGACGCTATGGGACGACTCCCGCATCATACGCACATCCGCTCCCGTGCCTCGCCTGTCACCGCACCGAAGCGGCCTGCCCGGGCCCGCCGCACGACGATCCGCCGCCCGCCCGATCGGGGCCCGGCCGCGTTTCGCCCGGCGCGCATCGGTTCACCGCCGATCCGTTGACGCCAGCCCCGATTTCCATCACCCCGCGCAGCCGACGGTCCCGTGCCGCCGGCCGGCGCCGCTGTTTTTCGCGACCATGGAACTGCATCAAGACAACCATCCTCCCCTGACCCGCGGCATGACGCTGCTGTTTGCCTGCGCGTGCGGCATCGTCATCGGCAACATCTACTACGCGCAGCCGCTGCTCGCCGCGATCGCGCACAGCTTCGGCCGCGCGCCGACCGAACTCGGCTATCTCGTCACGCTGACGCAGCTCGGCTATGCGGCGAGCCTGCTGCTGATCGTCCCGCTCGGCGACGCGGTCAACCGCCATACGCTGATCGTGCGGCTGCTGATGCTCAACGTCGTCGCGCTGGCCGCGGTCACGTTCAGCACGAACTTCACGATGTTCGTCGTCGCGAACGTCGCGGTCGGCTTCGTCACCTGCTCGACGCAGCTGCTCGTGCCGTTCGCGGCATCGCTTGCCGACGCGCGCTCGCGCGGCCGCGCGGTCGGCACCGTGATGAGCGGGCTGTTGCTCGGCATCCTGCTCGCGCGCGTCGCGGCCGGCGCGATCGCCGACTGGTTCGGCTGGCGCGCGGTGTACGGCGTCGCCGCGGTGATGGTGGCGGCACTGACCGTCGTGCTCGCCGCGAAGCTGCCGAAGGATCGCCGCGACACGCGCGTCGACTATGCAGCCCTGATGAAGTCGCTCGTCGCGCTGGTGCGCGCACAACCGCTGATCGCGCTGCGCTCGTCCTACGGCGCGCTCGTGTTCGCGTGCTTCAGCCTGCTGTGGACGGGCCTCACGTTCCTGCTGAGCCAGCCGCCGTACGGCTATTCCGAAGGCAGGATCGGGCTGTTCGGCGTCGTCGGCGCGGTGGGCGCGCTCGCGGCGACGTCGGCCGGCCGGCTCGTCGATCGCGGCCACGGCAATGCCGCGACGGGATTGTTCGCGGCGGCCGTGCTCGCGTCGTTCGCGCTGATCGCGACCGGCTCGCACTCGCTCGCGGCGCTGATCGCCGGCATCCTGCTGCTCGACATCGGCGTGCAGGGCACGCACATCTCGAACCAGAGCGTGATCTATGCGCTGGCCGGCAACGCGCGCAGCCGCGTGACGACGATCTACCTGACGAGCTACTTCATCGGCGGCGCGTTCGGGTCGTTCGCGGCGAGCGTCGCGTACCGCATCGACGGCTGGCGCGGCGTATGCATTGCCGGCGCGGCGCTGTCGGGCGTGCTGCTCGCGCTGTGGCTCGCCTCGCAGCGCGCCGGCACGCGGCATGTCACGCAGTAATGCGGCCGTCCGCTTCCGCCGCCTGACGAACAAAGGCACGCCGCGCGAATCGCGGGCGTGCCTGTTTGACGACGTCGATACCGTGCGTGACGCGCTGGCGCCGGCCGCTCACGCGGCCGCGTCCGCGAAATCGATCAGCACCTTCATCGCGCGCTGCCGGTCGCCGGCCAATTCGAACGCGAGGTTCGCGTCGCGCATCGGGAACACGCGCGTGACGGCCGGCCGCAGGTCGACGCGCCCCGCATTGATCAGCTGCACCGCGAGCGCGAATTCCGCGTGGAAGCGGAACGATCCGCAGATCGACAGCTCCTTCGCGACCACGACGTTCTGCGGCAGGCTGACGTCGCCGCCGAGCCCCAGCTGCACGACGACGCCGCGCGGCCGCATCACGTCCAGCCCGTCGCGCAACGCGCGCGCATTGCCCGAACACTCGATCATCACGTCGAACGTGCCCTTGTCGGCGGCGTAACGCTCGACCCAGCCGGCATCGGCCGCCGCATTGATCGTGCGGTCGGCGCCGAGCGCGCTCGCCACTGCCAGCGGCGCCTCGACGACGTCGGTCGCGACGATCTCCGTCGCACCGTGCACGCGCGCCGCCGCGACCGCGAGCACGCCGATCGGCCCGCAGCCCGACACGAGCACGCGCTTGCCGATCAGCGGGCCCGCGCGCGACACCGCATGCAGTCCGACCGCGAACGGCTCGGCGAGCGCCGCGAGCGACAGCGGCACGTGGTCGGCAACCTTCACGCACTGCACCGCGTCGCACACGAGCGCGTTGCGGAACGCGCCCTGCACGTGCGGCATGCGCATCGCGCTGCCGTAGAAGCGCATGTCGAGACACTGGTTCGGCAGCCCTTCGAGGCAGTAGCGGCACGCGCCGCACGGCCGGCTCGGGTTGACCGCGACACGGTCGCCGACTTTCACCGACGTGACGTCCGGCGCGACTTCCGCGACCGTGCCGGCCACCTCGTGGCCGAGCACCATCGGCTGCTGCAGCCGGATCGCGCCGAAGCCGCCATGCCGGAAGTAATGCAGGTCGGAGCCGCAGATGCCGCCCATCGCGACATCGACGCGCACCTGGCCCGGGCCGATCTCGCCCGCGTCCTGCTCCTCGACCCGCAGGTCGTTCGGCCCGTGGATCACCACACACATGCAACGCATACGCATGACACGCTCCTTGTCAGACGGCACTGGTCAGCCCGCCATCCACGAACAGCGTCTGGCCGTTCACGAAATCGGATGCGGCCGATGCGAGGAAGATCGCCGCGCCGCACAGCTCGTCGACGCGCCCCCAGCGGCCGGCCGGCGTGCGCTTGCACAGCCAGTCCGAGAACGCCGCGTCGTCGACCAGCGCGCGATTCAGTTCGGTTTCGAAGTAGCCCGGCGCGAGGCCGTTCGCCTGGATGCCGTGGCGTGCCCAGTCGGCGCACATCCCTTTCGTCAGCATCCGCACCGCGCCCTTGGTCGCCGCATACGGCGCGATCGTCGGCCGCGCGAGTTCGCTCTGCACCGAGCAGATGTTGATGATCTTCCCGTGGCCGCGCGCGATCATGTGCCGCGCGACGGCCTGCGCGACGTTGAACACGCCGTCGAGGTTCACGCGCATCAGCGCCTGCCAGTCGTCCGGTTCGAAGGTGTCGAGCGGCGCGCGGCGCTGGATGCCGGCGTTGTTCACGAGGATGTCGATCGCGCCGACGCGCGCCTCGAAAGCGTCGATCGCCGCGCGCACCTGCGCGTGCTCGACGACGTCGAACACCGCATGGTCGGCAGCAAAACCTTCGTCGCGGAAACGGCGCGCGAGCGTCGCGGCCTTCTCCTCATTGCGATCGTTGATGACGATCGCGGCGCCGGCTTCCGCGAGCCCGCGGGCGAGCGTGAGCCCGATTCCGCGTCCGGAGCCGGTAATCAGTGCGCGGCGGCCGTCAAGGCGGAACCGGTCAAGCGCATGGGTCATGGATGTCTCCTCGTGCCAGTCGAGCCGGCGGCCCATCGCGGCCGGTCTCGCGTCGACGCTATCTTCCGCCGCCGGACGGAACCCGCGCCAATGGTCTTTTTTGATCCGGTTATCATGAAATCTGATTACCGCCTTCCCGAGCCTGCCGCCCATGGAACTCAAGCAATTGCGCGCCTTCGTCACGCTCGCGGAAGAGCTGCATTTCGGGCGTGCCGCGCAGCGCCTGTTCATCGTGCAGCCCGCGCTGAGCATGCAGATCAAGGCACTCGAGGAAGAGCTGGGCGCGCGCCTGTTCGAGCGCGACCGGCACAAGGTCGAACTGAGCGACACGGGGCGCGTGTTCCTGCCCGAGGCGCGCGCCACGCTGCAGCAGGCCGCGCGCGCGGAGCAGCTGGCGCGGCTGTCGAGCCGCGGCGAAATCGGCACGCTGCGGATCGCGTTCGTGTCGTCGGTGCTGCCCGCGCTGCTGCCGGCCGTGCTGCGCACGATGCGTGAGCGCTATCCGCTGATCGCGCTCGAACTGAAGGACATGCCGACGCCCGACCAGATCGCCGCGCTGCGCGACCGGCGCATCGATTTCGGGATGATCCGGCTGCCGGCCGCGTATGCGGGCATCGACACGCGCGTGGTGCTCGAGGAGGGATTCGTCGTCGCGCTGCCGCTCGGCCATCCGCTGGCCGTGCATGATGCGATCGCGCCGGCCGCGTTGCGCGGCCAGCCGGCGTTCGTGCTCGCGCGCCGCTACGCGCCCGGCTTTCACGACGACATGCTGCTCGCGCTGAGCCGCGCGGGCACGACGCTCGAGATTGCGCAGGAGTTCGGGGAATTCACGACGATGCTCGCACTCGTCGCGGCCGGAATGGGGATCGGGCTGATCCCGGCGGAAGCCGCGAGCGCGCTGCCGCCGAACGTGCTCGCGCGGCCGCTCGACCTGGCCGGACATCGCACCGGCATCGGCCTCGCGTGGACCGATCTCGACAGCCCGTTGAAACGTGCGTTCGTCGATGCGATCGAGCAGGTGACGGCGAACGCCGGGCAATAAAAAACCCGGCCGGGAAACCCCGGGCCGGGCTCGTTCGCTGCGCAAGCCGCGTTGCGGCGGCCGCGCAACGTGCGGGATTACTTCGCGTTCGCGAATGCGACTGCCGTATCCAGCATGCGGTTCGAGAAACCCCACTCGTTGTCGTACCAGCTCGACACCTTGACGAGGCGGCCCGACACCTTGGTCAGCGTCGCGTCGAACGTCGACGAAGCCGGGTTGTGGTTGAAGTCGATCGACACCAGCGGTGCGTCGTTGTAGCCGAGGATGCCCTTCAGCGCGCCTTCCGATGCTTCCTTCATGATCGCGTTGACTTCCTCGACCGTCGTGTCGCGCTTCGCGATGAACGACAGGTCGACGACCGACACGTTGATCGTCGGGACGCGGATCGCGTAACCGTCGAGCTTGCCGTTCAGTTCCGGCAGCACGAGGCCGACGGCCGAAGCCGCGCCCGTCTTCGTCGGGATCTGGCTGTGCGTCGCCGAACGCGCGCGGCGCAGGTCTTCGTGATAGACGTCCGTCAGCACCTGGTCGTTCGTGTACGCGTGGATCGTCGTCATCAGGCCGGTTTCGAGGCCGATCTTGTCGTTCAGCGGCTTGACGAGCGGCGCGAGGCAGTTCGTCGTGCACGATGCGTTCGAGATGACCGTGTGCTCGGCCTTCAGCACGTTGTGGTTCACGCCGTAGACGATCGTCGCGTCGACGTCCTTGCCGCCCGGCGCCGAGATGATCACCTTCTTCGCGCCGCCCTTCAGGTGCGCGCTCGCCTTTTCCTTCGTCGTGAAGAAGCCCGTGCATTCCATCACGACGTCGACGCCCAGTTCGCCCCACGGCAGTTCGGCCGGGTTGCGGTTCGCCAGCACGCGGATCTTGTCGCCGTTCACGACGAGGTAGTCGCCGTCGACCGACACTTCGCCCGGGAACTTGCCGTGCGCGGTGTCGTACTGGGTCAGGTGCGCGTTGGTCTTCGCATCACCCAGGTCGTTGATCGCGACGATCTCGAGATCGTGCTTCTTGCCGTTTTCATAGAACGCGCGCAGCGTGTTGCGGCCGATACGGCCGTAGCCGTTGATTGCGACGCGAATCGTCATGGTCTATCTCCTGATGGCTGAAAAAATTCGTTTCGTGCAGCTTCACGGTGCGACGCGCGCGCGGGGTGGCGCGCGTCGCTTATGGTCTTAGGCCAGTACGGCCTTCGCGGTCTCGACGACGTGTTCGACGGTGAAGCCGAAGTACTTGAACAGCACGCCGGCCGGTGCCGATTCGCCGAACGTGTCGATCCCGACGACGCCGCCTTCGAGGCCGACGTACTTGTGCCAGAAGCTCGTCACGCCCGCTTCGATCGCGACGCGGCGCACGCCGTGCGGCAGCACGCGTTCGCGGTATTCGGCGTCCTGGCGGTCGAACACGTTGGTCGACGGCATCGACACGACGCGGGCCGCGATGCCCTGCTGCGCGAGCGGCTCGACGGCCTTCATCGCGAGTTCGACTTCCGAGCCCGTCGCGATCAGGATGATCTTGCGCGCGACGATCTCCTCGTCCCAGTCCTTCAGCACGTAGCCGCCCTTCGCGATGTTCGCGATCTGCGCGTCGGTACGCGGGTTGAACGCGAGGTTCTGGCGGCTGAAGATCAGGCTCGACGGACGATCCGCGGCGACCGCGTGCGTCCACGCGACGGCCGTCTCGACCGTGTCGGCCGGACGCCACACGTCGTGGTTCGGGATCAGGCGCAGGCTCGACACGTGCTCGATCGACTGGTGCGTCGGGCCGTCTTCGCCGAGGCCGATCGAATCGTGCGTGAACACGAAGATCGACGGCACCTTCATCAGCGCGGCGACGCGCAGCGCGTTGCGGCTGTAGTCGGAGAACGTCAGGAACGTACCGCCGAACGGCTTGTGGCCGCCGTGCAGCGCGAGGCCGTTGATCGCGGCGCTCATGCCGAATTCGCGCACGCCGTAGTTGATGTGGTTGCCCAGCGCGACGCCCGGGCCTTCCGGATTCGCGCGGACCGCCTTCGACGCCTTCCAGTTGGTCAGGTTCGAGCCGGTCAGGTCGGCCGAGCCGCCGAGCAGTTCGGGCAGCGCGGCAGCCAGGCCTTCGATCGCCTGCTGCGACGCCTTGCGGGTCGCCACCGTCTCGCCGCGCTCGTTCGCGCCGGCGATGATCGCTGCCGCCTTCTCGGCCCAGTCGGCCGGCAGCTGGTTGGCCATCCGGCGCTCGAATTCGGCGGCTTCTGCCGGGAACTTGGCGCGATAAGCAGCGAACGTCGCGTCCCATTCGGTTTCGGCGCGCTTGCCGGCTTCCTTCGCATCCCATGCCGCGTAGACTTCCTGCGGAATCACGAACGGCTCCCACTTCCAGCCGAGCGCTTCGCGCGTCTTCGCGATTTCTTCCGCGCCGAGCGCCGCGCCGTGCACGTCGTGGCCGCCGGCCTTGGTTGCCGCGCCCTGGCCGATCACCGTCTTGCAGCAGATCAGCGTCGGCTTGTCCGACAGCTTCGCCTTCGCGATGGCCGCGTCGACCGCGTCGACGTCATGGCCGTTCACGTTCGGGATCACGTTCCAGCCGTACGCCTCGAAGCGCTTCGGCGTGTCGTCGTGGAACCAGTTCACGACGTCGCCGTCGATCGAGATGCCGTTGTCGTCGTACAGCGCGATCAGCTTGTTCAGCTTCAGCGTGCCCGCGAGCGAGCAGGCTTCGTGCGAGATGCCTTCCATCAGGCAGCCGTCGCCGAGGAACACGTACGTGTGGTGATCGACGATCTTCGCGCCGTCGCGGTTGAACTCGTCGGCCATCAGCGCTTCGCCGAGCGCCATGCCGACCGCGTTCGCGAGGCCCTGGCCGAGCGGGCCGGTGGTCGTCTCGACGCCCGGCGTGATCCCGTATTCCGGGTGACCCGGCGTCTTCGAGTGCAGCTGGCGGAAGTTCTTCAGCTCTTCGATCGGCAGGTCGTAGCCGGTCAGGTGCAGCAGCGAGTACAGCAGCATCGAGCCATGGCCGTTCGACAGCACGAAGCGGTCGCGGTCGGCCCAGTGCGGGTTCGTCGGGTTGTGCTTCAGGTGGCGCGACCAGAGCGCGACGCCGATTTCGGCCATGCCCATCGGCATGCCGGGGTGGCCGGAGTTCGCTTGCTGGACGGCGTCCATCGCGAGCGCACGGATCGCGTTGGCCATCAGGGTGGTGGAGGCGGGAGACGAAGTCGTCATGTCGAGTCCGGAGAACGAGTCGAGGAAACGGGGGCACGGCGGCATCCGGAAGCTCGAGCGTCAATCGTTCCCGGCGCGCGGTGCGGCGCCTGACGGACGCGAAGCGGACGGAGCCTACGGACGGGGCTGCAAAGCTCGTCATTTTAACAGATGGGCTGACATTTCCCTTGTCGGCGCGTAGTGTTCCGGCACGGTTTTCCGTCAAAGCGCCGGCCTCCTATAATTCAGACGTCGGAACTGCCTGCCCCCGAGTGGCCCGCCCGTGAGCACCACCCTTCTCTTTCACCCTACGCCCCACGCCACCTACGGCTTCCCGAATGCCCGGCGGCTCGCGCACGTCGCGTCCCCGCACCAGCAGATCGAAGTCTGGGAAACGCCGCAGCTCGGCCGCCTGTTCACGCTGGACGGCCGGCCGATGACGTCGGTCGGCGACGAGTACGTCTATCACGAGTGCATGACGCACCCGGCCGCGCTCGCGCACCCGTCGCCGAAGAAGGCGCTCGTGCTCGGCGGCGGCGACGGCGGCGCGGCACGCCAGTTGCTCAAGCACGCGTGCCTCGAGCGGATCGTGATCGCGGAGCTCGACGACGAAGTGATCGGGATGGCGCGCCGCTATCTCGACGACGTGCACCAGGGCGCGCTCGACGACCCGCGCGTCGAGGTCGTGATCGGCGACGCCGCGCATTTCGTCGACTCGACCGTCGAGCATTTCGATCTCGTCGTGTTCGACCTCACGCCGCCCGATTCTCCGGCGGCCGGCCTCTATACGCGCGCGTTCTACGCGCGGCTCAAGCGCATTCTCACGCCGTGCGGCGCGATCTCGTTGCATCTCGGCTCGCCGGTGTTCCACGCCACGCGCATCGCCGCGCTGCTCGACGACCTGCGCGCGAGCTTCGCGGTCGTCGATCCGCTGTCCGCGCACGTGCCGCTGTACGGTTCGCAGTGGCTGATGGCGATCGCGAGCGACACGCTCGACGCGGCCGCGCTGTTCGCGCACGACATCGACGAACGGCTCGCGGCCCGTCGCGTCCACGGCCTGCGCTACTACGATGCGCGGCTGCATGCGTCCCTCTTTGCCCTGCCGCGCGCGCTGCGCGATACACTGGGCGTTCGCCGCTGAGCGTCCGGTCGGCCGTATCGTTCCGCCATTCCGTCGAGGTCCTGCATGGTTCGCCGTGCGAAACACGGAACCGGAGCGACCCGGACGCCGCGCCACCCTGGTCCCACAGGAGATTTTCATGACCGATCCACGTCCGGCCAACGTGCCTTGGTTGACGCCCTACCTGGCCGTACGCAACGCGCGCGCGGCCATCGATTTCTTCAAGGCCGCCTTCGGCTTCGCGCTGCGCGACGTGCACGACGAGGACGGCGCGATCATGCACGTCGAGATGAGCTACCGCGGCCAGCTGATCGTGATGTTCGCGCCCGAAGGCGCGTTCGGCTCGACCGCGCTCACGCCGAAGAGCTCGAACTCGACCGCACCGCAATCGTTCTATCTGTATGTCGACGACGTCGACGCCACCTGGCAGCGCGCGCTCGACGCAGGCGCGAAGTCGCTGAGCGCGCCGCAGGACCAGTTCTGGGGCGACCGCTTCGCGCAGATCGAGGATCTCGACGGCTACCGATGGGCGCTTGGACGCCGTCTCGACGCATGACCGACACCGCAACACGCATGAACGAAGCCACCACTACCGCGGCCGTGCCGCGCTTTTTCGTCGACGCCGCATTGCGCGCCGACGCCACGCTCGCGTTGCCGGCCGATGTCGCGCGCCACGCCCAGGTGCTGCGCCTGCAACCCGGCGACATGCTCGCGCTGTTCGACGGCAGCGGCGGCCAGTACCGCGCGCGGCTCGTCGAGATCGACAAGCGCAGCGCGATCGTGCAGATCGAGGCATTCGAGGCGGCCGAAGCCGAGCCGCCCTACCGCGTGACGCTTGCGCAAGGGATCGCCGGCGGCGACAAGATGGACTGGGTGATCGAGAAGGCCGTCGAGCTCGGCGTCGCGGCGGTCGTGCCGCTGTCGACCGCGCGCGGCGTCGTGAAGCTGTCCGGTGAACGCGCGGACAAGCGCGTCGCGCACTGGCGCGGCGTCGTGCGTGCGTCGTGCGAACAGTGCGGGCGCAACCGTGTACCCGACGTCGCGCCGGTCGCCGGCTTCCACGCGTGGCTCGATACGTTGCCGGCTGCGCCGGCCGACGGCGAGTTGCGACTGCTGCTGTCGCCGCGTGCGAGCATCCCGTTCGCGTCGCTGCCCGACGCGCCGCCTGCGGCTACCATCACGCTGCTGATCGGCCCCGAAGGCGGGCTGTCGCCCGACGAGGAAAGCGCGGCGCGCGCCCGCGGGTTCACCGCGTTGTCGCTCGGGCCGCGCGTACTGCGCACCGAGACGGCCGGCGCGGCCGTGCTCGCGGCGTTGGCAGCGCGCTGGGGCGGGTGGTAAAGCGCGTCAGCGAACCGCGTTCAACGGCTCGATGTCGATGACGCCGGAACCCTTGAGCACCGACGCCAGCGCGTCGATGCTGGCCGCATCGGGTTCGAATGTCGGCGCGGCAACCCGCAACGGCGGCGTCGCCCGGATCGCCTGGATCAGCGGCCCGCGGTAGCGCAGGTTCATCATCATCTGGACGGCCTGCACGACGCTGATCGGCCGACCGTCGTGCCAGAACGTCGCGGCATCCACCGTATCGTTCCAGCCCTGGATGAAGCCGCCGGCATCGATCCGCGTGTTCAGGTCGATCCATCGCTGCTTCTTCGCGTCGACGCCGTCGGCCGACGCCTGCATCGCGTCGGCCGCGCGGTTCACTTCGGCATCGTGCTGCGTGCGCCATGCCATGTAACCGAGCGCGAACACCATGTTGTCCGGCAGGATGTCGTCTTCCTGCACGACGTCGAACAGCCGCCGCGGCGCCTGGTTCGCGACGAACTCCGGCGTCAGGATCCAGACGCTCCCGTTGCGCAACGCGCCGGTCGTCCTGCCGAGCGCGGGCTCGCCGCTATCCACCACGATGCGTGTCAGCAGCCGCGCATCGACCAGTTCGTTCATCTGGCCGGCCAGCGCCGACGATGCGTGAATCGCGCCGGCCACCGCCGCATACTGGTCCGGTGTCGAGCGCGTGCGCAGGTCGGCAAGCAGGCGCTCGACGGCCGGATACGCGGCCTGCGACGCCGGCATCGGCGCCGGGTCGGCAGCGACGGCATCCGCAGTCGCCACGCCGGCCATCGACGCCACAGTTACGGCAACCAGCAGCCCTCGTGCGAAAACGTTCATCGTTGACTCCCTGGTTCGAATGTCCGGCGCGCCGGCAACGTGCACGACGGCCAGCGTGCTGCCGATTACTTGTCGGCGTCGCCGTTCGCGTCCCGTATCTGGCTCATCAGCGCGTTGGCGACGGGTCGCAGCACCTGGGCGGGGGCATCCATGATCCAGCCCTTGCCGTCCGTGCCATGCAGGTCGATCCGGCCTGTCATCGGCCGGCTCGTCGACGCGTGGTCGAACACGGGTACCAAGCCCTTCAAGAACGTCGCGAGGTATGCCGCGCGCGCGTTGTCGTCCTCCGAGCGCGGCTCGTCGATCTTCTCCTGCAGCGCCCTCAAGCCAGGCTCCACCTCGGCGACGCGGCACGCGAATTCGACCGTCGCGATCGATTCGCCTTCCACGGATTCGTTCGGTTTCCGGGTCGAGCCGGTGGCCTTGCACTCGGAGCGCGCGAGTGCATGCTGAAATGACTCGATCGCCGCGGTGGCCGGCCCACTCACCGTTGCGCGCACCGTCGCCGGCACCTTGTTCAGGATCGAGGCGACGATAGCCTCGCTCACCTTGTCGGCGAGCTTCGCCACGGCCGCCACGTCGAGCACACCCTTGCCGTCGAAGTGCGTGCGGGTTGCCTCGTTGAACTGCTCGGCCTTCGATACGTCGCCATTGACGAATGCGCCGAGATACAGGTCGGTGGTTTGCTCGGGCGTCAGCACCGCGGCCTGCGCGGCCAGCGGGATGCCGAGCGACAGTACGCACGCGGCCAGCGCGTACGCGAGCGGACGGCGCGCACCGGCGCGCGCCGCGAATCGGGTAGCGGTCATGGGAAAGCGGCCCTCTCTCGAATGATTGTGTTGTGCGCCCGTCGCAGTGACTGCGATCGGGCCGAGCGATTGTCGCGGAAAAAAGTGCGCGATGAAAGGCGTTTGTCGGGCCAGGTCAGGCATGCGCGCATCGCGCAGGCGCAAAAAAGCCCGCTCGAGGCGGGCTTCTTGCCGGATCGGCCGCGGGCCGATGCGTGCTTACGCGAACGAGTAGAACACGCGGAACGCAACCTTGCGCTCGGCCCAGAACTCCGCCGCCTCGCGGAACACGTCGAGCAGCGTCTCGCGCCCTTCCTTGTCGAATTTCTGCGCGATCGGCAGCCCCTCGAGGACGATCACGAAACCGGGCTGCGCGCCGGCCTTCGCGACGAGGTCGGTCAAGCAGTCGTACAGCGCGTCGTAGTTCTTCCCGAAATGCTTCGGGAACAGGAACGACGTCGCGATCGTTTCCATCACTTCCTGCTTCGACTGCGCGGCGCCGCAATACGCGAACAGGAAGTGCTGGCCGAGCCGGCTGGCTTCGTCGGCGAGATCCTGCACGCGGAACGCGCGGATCGACTGCACGAGATTGGGTCGCACGGTCGTGAAAAGGCTCATAGGCTCCTCGTTCGATGAAAGCCCGGGCTCGGCTTCCTGTTGCTCCGGCGTGCCGCCAGCCTGCGCCGCCGCGTGCAGTTGAATCACGCGCTGAAACAGATTGCCGTCGCCGGCTGCGAACAGTTCCGCCGCCGCCGTATCGTGCGCGTAGATGGAGTCGCTCATGCCATTCGTCCCGAAGTCATTCAACAATACGTTTAAAACTGTTGTAGTGGTCGCCCGTGTAATAACAGTTGTCGATCCGGCGCAAGGGCCCGCCACAGACGATCCGGCGCGCGCCGCGATTGCGGGCACGCGGCGTCGGCACCGTGTATTCATGGTAGTAGCCGCGCTTCGCCTTCGGCAGGATCCGCTCGCGGTTGCCGAACACGACGCCGTCTTTCTCGTACGGATAGGGGCCGCCCGCGCCGATCAGGCCCAGCGTGGTCACGGCCTCGCGCGGAAGACTGGCAGCCGGAATCGTGTCGAGCCCGCTGGCGGCCACGTCGGCCGGAACGGCCTCCCGTGCGTAAGCGGCGGAAACCAGACTACCCGCCGGCGTGCCGACGATACCCATCGCGAACATCGCGAAGACGGACGCGAGCGCGCCGTTGCGGAGCCACTTGCGTGCCATGAACCAGGGTTCCCGCTGTTAAATCAAGTAGTTGACGACCAACAAAGGCGTTAGCGTAGCGTTATTGGCCGCGCGAATCAATGTCCGTTTGGGAATCGAAAGCGTCGTGATATCCGGAATGACGCATTTCTTACCGAAATTACACTACATTTATCTTGCATAGGATAAAATCCAGACGGCATCTCGCCAATGGCAGGAACTGCCTCCCTGCCTCGCTCGCTGTCCGGAGGGAGAGATGCTGCTTGTTGCTTGCGGGAAGCGCGTGTGCGCCCTGCCCGGCGGCGTGCCCATTGCGGGCACGCCTCTTTTTGCTTTTGTTTACAATTTTCCCGACGCGCCACGCCGGTTCGACCGGCCTGGCGCGTTCGTTTTGGCTCAGCGCGCGGCGTTCACGTCGGCCACCAGCAGCGCCGCCATGTTGACGATGCGGCGAACGGTCGCCGATTCGGTCAGCACGTGGACCGGCTGTGCGGCGCCCAGCAGGATCGGCCCGATCGCGATGTTGTTGCCGGCGGCCGTCTTCAGCAGGTTGTACGCGATGTTCGCGGCGTCGATGTTCGGCAGGATCAGCAGGTTCGCGTCGCCTTCCAGCGTCGATTCCGGCAGGATTTCCTTGCGCAGCGCCGCGTCGAGCGCGACGTCGCCGTGCATTTCGCCGTCGACCTTCAGTTCCGGCGCGGTTTCCTGCAGGATCGCGAGCGTATCGCGCATCTTCTTCGCCGAAGGTGCATTGCTCGTGCCGAAATTCGAATGCGACAGCAGCGCGACCTTCGGCTCGATGCCGAACCGGCGCACTTCTTCCGCCGCCATGATCGTGATCTCGGCCAGCTGCTCCGGGGTCGGATCGACGTTCACGTGCGTATCGACGAGGAAAATCTGGCGGCCCGGCAGCACGAGGCCGTTCATCGCCGCGTACACGCTGCAACCCGGGCGCTTGCCGATCACCTGGTCGATGAAGTGCAGGTGGCGGTGCGTGGTGCTGATCGTGCCGCAGATCATCCCGTCCGCTTCGCCCTTCTTCACCAGCATCGAGCCGATCAGCGTCGTGCGGCGACGCATTTCGACGCGCGCGAGCTGCTCGCTGATGCCCTTGCGCGCCATCATCTTGTGGTACGTCTGCCAGAAGTCGCGGTAGCGCTCGTCGTGCTCGGTGTTGACGACCGTGAAATCGGTGCCCGGCGTGAGGCGCAGGCCATAGCGCTGGATACGGTGCTCGATCACCGACGGGCGGCCGATCAGGATCGGCTTGGCCAGTTTCTCGTCGACGATGATCTGAACGGCGCGCAACACGCGCTCTTCTTCGCCTTCCGCGAACACGACGCGCTTCTTCTCTTCCGGCGCCGCGCGCGCGATCTGGAAGATCGGCTTCATCGTCGTGCCGCTGTGATACACGAACTGCTGCAGGTGGACGCGGTACGCCTCCATGTCCTCGATCGGGCGCGTCGCGACGCCGCCGTCCATCGCGGCCTGCGCGACGGCCGGCGCGATCTTCACGATCAGGCGCGGATCGAACGGCTTCGGGATCAGGTATTCGGGCCCGAACGACAGGTCCTGGATGCCGTACGCGGTCGCGACGATGTCGCTCTGCTCGTGCTGTGCGAGTTCGGCGATCGCATTGACGGCCGCGATCTCCATTTCACGCGTGATCGTCGTCGCGCCGACGTCGAGCGCGCCGCGGAAGATGAACGGGAAGCACAGGACGTTGTTGACCTGGTTCGGGTAGTCGGTGCGGCCGGTCGCGAGAATCGCGTCGGGGCGCACTTCGAGCGCCGCTTCCGGCAGGATTTCCGGCGTCGGGTTCGCGAGCGCGAGGATCAGCGGGCGCTCGGCCATGCCCTTCACCATCTCCTGCTTCAGCACGCCCGCGGCCGACAGGCCGAGGAAGATGTCCGCGCCGTCGATCACTTCGGCCAGCGTCCGCGCTTCCGTTTCGCGCGCGAAACGCTCCTTGTCCGGATCCATCAGCTCGGTGCGGCCCTTGTAGACCACGCCGGCCAGGTCGGTCACCGTGATGTTCTCGAGCGGCAGGCCGATGTCGACCAGCAGGTCCAGGCATGCGAGCGCGGCCGCGCCGGCGCCGGACGCGACGAGCTTGACCTTCTTGATGTCCTTGTTGACGACCTTCAGGCCGTTCGTGACGGCCGCGGCCACGACGATCGCGGTGCCGTGCTGGTCGTCGTGGAACACCGGGATCTTCATCCGCTTGCGCGCCTCGCGCTCGACGATGAAGCAATCCGGCGCCTTGATGTCTTCCAGGTTGATCCCGCCGAAGGTCGGCTCGAGCGCGGCGATCACGTCGACCAGCTTGTGCGGGTCCGATTCGTTCAGCTCGATGTCGAACACGTCGATGCCCGCGAACTTCTTGAACAGCACGGCCTTGCCTTCCATCACCGGCTTCGATGCGAGCGGGCCGATATTGCCGAGGCCGAGCACTGCCGTGCCGTTCGTGACGACGCCGACCAGATTGCTGCGCGCGGTGAAACGCGCCGCGTTGAGCGGATTCTCGACGATCTCCTCGCACGCGTACGCCACACCCGGCGAGTACGCGAGCGCGAGGTCGCGCTGGTTGATCATCTGCTTGGTCGGGGCGATCGCGATTTTCCCGGGGGTCGGGAATTCGTGATAGTCGAGCGCGGCTTCACGGAGTTTGGCTTTGGAGGAGGCTTGAGTAGACATGTGTCTCGTGGCGGGCGGATTAGAATAACTGTTCGACGGCATTGTAGCGCCAATCATCGGCCGCCAGACCGGCGATTCGGGTGCAACAGCCGCGACAAAAATGAACCGAACGGTGAAGGAACGCTGCCGCTCGCCTCGTACAATGCCGTTCCTCCAATCGTTTCGGATTACCCGCCGTGCCAGCCGCCCTTTCCGAGTTTTCGCTGATCGAACGCTTCTTCACGCGCCGTGCCGCGCAGGGCGCCCGCGCGTCGACGCTCGGCATTGGTGACGATTGCGCGCTGATCACGCCGCGATCCGGGAAATTGCTGGCCATTTCGACGGACATGCTGGTGGAAGGCCGCCATTTCTTCCCCGATGTCGCACCCGACGCACTCGGCCACAAGACGCTCGCGGTCAACTTGTCCGACCTCGCGGCGATGGGCGCCGAGCCGCGCGCGTTCACGCTCGCGTGCGCGCTGCCGCGCGCCGACGCGGCGTGGCTCGAGGCCTTCAGCAACGGGCTGTTCGCGCTCGCCGAGCGCTACGGCTGCGAGCTGATCGGCGGCGACACGACGAGCGGGCCGCTGAACCTGTGCGTGACCGTGTTCGGCGAAGTCGCGCCCGACGCGGCGCTGCGGCGCGACGCCGCGCGCGACGGCGACGACGTGTGGGTGTCCGGCACGCTCGGCGATGCACGCGCAGGCCTCGGCGTCGCGCGCGGCGAATGGGCGGCCGGCGCGGACGAAGCGGCCGCGTTCCGGCGCGCGCTCGAGCGGCCCGAGCCGCGCGTCGCGCTCGGCCTGGCGCTGGCCGGCGTCGCGCACGCGGCGCTCGACCTGTCCGACGGCCTCGCCGGCGACCTGCAGCACATCCTGACGCGCTCGAACGTGCGCGCCGAGATCGACGCCGACGCGGTACCGCGTTCGGCCGCGCTCGCGACGCTGCCGCCCGACGTGCAGCGCCGCTGCACGCTGGCGGGCGGCGACGACTACGAGCTGTGCTTCACCGCGCCGGCCGCGGCCCGCGCGGCGGTCGAGGCGGCCGGCGCAACGGCCGGTGTGCCGGTCACGCGAATCGGTACAATACGCGCGTTGTCCGCGCCGTCGGCGCAACCCGCGATCGCGTGGCACGACGCCGCCGGCGCGCCCCTCGCTCTCACGTTGCGCGGCTTCGACCACTTCCATGCAGACTGACCCGACGCCCGCGCACGCCGCGGCCGAGACCGGTGCCGCGCACCACGCGCCGAAGCGCGCGACCGTGCGCTTCATGCTGTCGCACCCGGCGCACATCGTGTCGCTCGGCTTCGGCAGCGGGCTCGCGCCGATCATGCCCGGCACGTTCGGCTCGCTGTTCGGCTGGCTCAGTTTCGTCGCGCTCAACCGCTACCTGACGGTGCCCGAATGGTGGGCGCTGATCGCCGTCGGCTTCGTGGCGGGCACGTGGATCACCGGTTTCACCGCGAAGCAGATGGGCACGTCCGATCCAGGCGCCGTCGTCTGGGACGAAATCGTCGCGATCTGGCTCGTGATGCTGTTCGTCACGCCCGCGACGTTCATCGGCCAGCTGTGGGCGTTCGTCGCGTTCCGCTGCTTCGACATGATCAAGCCGCCGCCGATCCGCTATTTCGACCGCCGCCTGACAGGCGGGCCCGGCATCATGGTCGACGACCTGGTCGCCGCGTTCATGACGCTGCTCGTGATCGCCCTGTGGCGCTCCGTCGTCGGCTGACCGATTTCCCGACTCCCGTTTCCCGACGCGCATGCCAACCGATTCCGTCGTCCATCAGCTTGCGATCCGCGCAGGCAACAAGCTGCGTGACGAGCACCTCACGCTCGCCACCGCCGAATCCTGCACCGGCGGGATGATCGCCACGGCGATCACCGACATTTCCGGCAGCAGCCAGTGGTTCGAGCGCGGCTTCGTCACGTATTCGAACCAGGCCAAGATCGAGATGATCGGCGTGCCGCCCGACCTGATCGACAAGCACGGCGCCGTCAGCGAGCCCGTCGCGCGTGCGATGGCCGAAGGCGCGCTGCGCAACAGCCGCGCGCAGGTCGCGCTGTCCGTCACGGGCATCGCGGGCCCGGCCGGCGGCAGCGAGAAGAAGCCGGTCGGCACCGTGTCGTTCGGCTGGAGCAACCGGCTGCATACCGACGTCGAGACGCTCGTGTTCAAGGGCGACCGCGAGCAGATCCGCACGCAGGCGGCCGCGCATGCGCTGCGCGGGCTGCTGAAGCTGCTCGACGAGCGCGAAGGCTGACCGGGGCGCGTGGCGCGCCCCGCCCGCTCGCGGGCCTGCGATACGGAAGCGACGGGAGGTTGTCCGCGCGCGTCAATGCGGCGGACGTCGGGGAAGGCAGGTGCGCGGCCCGCGAATGCGGGCCCGGCGAAGCAAGGCCACCCGGCCGGGCGGCCGGTATGTCAGCGATGCGCGTTGATCGTGTCGCGCGTCTTCTGCGCGGCGAGCGCCGCGGCTTCGGTGAAATCCTCACCCTTGCTCGCGTACAGAATTGCGCGCGACGAGTTGATCATCATGCCGGTGCCGTCGGCCGTGCGGCCCGCGTTGACGGTCGCCTGCACGTCGCCGCCCTGCGCGCCGATGCCGGGGATCAGCAACGGCATGTCGCCGACGATCCCGCGCACGATCTCGATTTCCTTCGGGAACGTCGCACCGACCACGAGGCCGAGCTGGCCGTTCTTCGCGTTCCACTTGTTCGCCGCGAGGTCGGCGACGACCTGGTACAGCGGCCGGCCGTTCGTGTCGAGGAACTGCAGATCCGAACCGCCCGGGTTCGACGTGCGGCACAGCACGATCACGCCCTTGCCTTCGTGCTCGAAGTACGGCTCGACCGAGTCGTAGCCCATGTACGGATTCACCGTGACGGCGTCCGCACGATAGCGCTCGAACGCTTCGCGCGCGTACTGCTCGGCCGTGCTGCCGATGTCGCCGCGCTTCGCGTCGAGGATCACGGGCAGGCCCGGATGCTGGAGGTGGATGTGCGCGATCAGGCGCTCGAGCTGGTCTTCCGCGCGATGCGCGGCGAAGTAGGCGATCTGCGGCTTGAACGCGCTCGCGTACGGCGCGGTCGCGTCGACGATCTGCCTGCAGAATTCGAAGATCGCGTCGGGCTGGCCGTCGAACTGCACGGGAAAGCGCGACGGCTCGGGATCGAGGCCGACGCACAGCAGCGAATTCGTGCGCTGCCACGCGGCGCGCAGCGATTCAATGAAAGTAAGCGGGGAAGACATGGCGGGTACTCGCGGCAAACCGTTGGTAGACCGCGTATTTTACCCGCGTCGCCGGCGTCCCTCGCGGGTCGCGGCATTACTGCGTGCATCGACGCGCTCGACGGTGAACGCGAACCGCCGCGTCAGCCGCTCGCCGGGCGCGAGCAGCGTCATCCCGTGCGCGGTCGCGCCGCCCGGCAGGTTCACCGCATTGATCGGATGATCGACCGGCTCGAAGCAGAAGAAATCCTCGCCCGGCGGCGTGTAGAGCACGTACGCGTCGGCATCGGCCGCGACGGTCAGCGACAGCCCGCGGCGCGGCCAGCTCACCGTCGCGTGGCCGCCCCAGCCGGTGAACGCGTGATTGACGAGTGCGGCCGGCAACGGATACGCGACGCCGAACTGCCAGGCCGGCGGCACGCTCACGTGCCGCACCGGCAGGAAATCGGCGCCCGACAGCCACAGCCCGCCGGCCGCCGCGGCCAGCTCGGTCACCGTGTCGCGCACGAGGAACGGATGCACGCCGAGCCCGAACGGCAGCCGCGCGCGCCCCGCGTTCTCGATCGTCAGCGCGATCGACAGTGTCGCATCGTCGAGTTCGAACGACTGGATCGCGCGAAACGCATACGGCGCGCCGGCCGTGCGGTCGAGCGACAACTGCAGCGTCGTGTCGGTCGCATCGTCCACCTGCCACGGCGCGAGCCAGCCGTCGCCGTGGATCGGCAGCGCCTCGTCGCGGCGGTTGCGCGGCACCGCGACCTTGCGCCCGTCGCATTCGAAGCGCCCGTCGCCGATCCGGTTCGAGTAAGGCAGCAGCGGATAGCACGCGAGCTCGTTCGGGTCCGTCGCCGCCTCCGGATGCTCGCAGCGGCGGAACACCGGCACCAGCGCGCCGTTGTCGCCGCGCCAGTCGAAGCGCGCGATGCCGCCGCCGAGGTGCGGCAGCACGTCGAGCCGCAGCGACGCGTTCGACAGCGAGACGGCCGCCGCATGCGCGGCGCCGACGCCCTGCGCGAACGCGGCCGTCTGCGGGCCGGGGCTGACCGGCTGCGCGGCGGCGGCCAGGCGCGCGCGGCGCGACTGGCTGGTGGACGACGATGCGCGCGAGGACGTGGCGGTCATGGTGAACTCCTTTCCTTCGTCGAAGAAACGATGCAGGTCGATGCGAACGGTCAGGCCCAGCCGCCGTCGACGATCACGTCCTGCGCGGTGATCATCCGGCTGTCGTCGGCCGCGAGAAACAGCGCCATCCGCGCGAGGTCGGCCGGCAGCAGCTCCGCGTCGATGCACTGGCCGGCCTTGATCGCCGCGCGGCCGGCGTCGTCGAGCCACAGCCGGCGCTGCTTGTCGGTCATCACCCAGCCGGGCACCAGCGAATTCACGCGGATGCCGAACGGGCCGAGGTCGCGCGCGAGGCCGCGCGTCAGGCCCTGCACGGCCGCCTTCGCCATCACGTAGACGGGATAGCCGCCGTTCTTCAGCATCCAGCTGATCGAGCCGAGATTGATGATCGCGCCGCCGCCCTGCCGCTTCATGTCGTCGATCACCGCCTGCGCGGCGAAGAACTGGTGGCGCAGGTTCACCGCGATGCCCGCGTCGAACGAATCGGGCGTCACGTCGCCGATCGCGTGGCGCGTGTCGTTCGCCGCGTTGTTCACGAGTACCGCGATCGCGCCGATGCGTGCGCGGATCGCGTCGATCGCGCGGCGCAGCGCGTCGACGTCGGTCAGGTCGCAGGACAGGAACAACGGCGCATGGCGCACGTGCGCGAGGCGTTCGGCCAGCGCGGCGCCGGCGGCCGCGTCGAGGTCCACGAACGCGACGCGCGCGCCCTGTTCGGCGAAGTGCTCGACGAACGCCGCGCCGATGCCGGTCGCGCCGCCCGTGATCAGCACCGCGCGATCCTCGAGACTCGGATAGCGGGCGTAGCGCGCGTCGCTCGCCGCCGCGTGCGCGCCGTTCACTGATGTGTCGATGGTCATGCGGTTCGTCTCCGTGGATTCGGTCAGTCGCGTACGCCGCGGTTCTTCAGCTGGTCGAGCAGCACGGCCGCGAGCAGGATCGCGCCGCGCACGAGGTACTGGTAGAACGCGTCGATGTTCAGCAGGTTCATCACGTTCTCGACGGTGCCCATGATCAGCACGCCGATCACGACGCCCGAGATCGTCGCACGGCCGCCCATCAGCGACACGCCGCCGAGCACGCACGCGGAGATCACGTTCAGCTCGAAGCCTTGCGCGGCGTTCGGCTGGCCCGACGTGATGCGCGAAGCGAGGATCACGCCGGCCAGCGCCGTGACCGCGCCCTGGATCAGGAAGATGTAGACGCGCGTGCGTTCGACGTTGATCCCCGCGAGCCGCGACGCCTCGGGGTTGCCGCCGATCGCGAGCGTGTTGCGGCCGTACACGGTCTGGTTCAGCAGCACGCCGAATCCGATGAAGCACAGCAGCGTGACCCAGATCGGCAGCGACACGCCGAACATCGACAGCCCGCCGAGCGCGATGAAGGTATCCGACGACACGCCGACCGCCTGACCTTTCGACACGATGAAGCCGAGCCCGCGCACGATCTCCATCGTCGCAAGCGTCGTGATCAGCGCGTTGATGCGCAGGTACGCGATCACCGCGCCATTCACGAAGCCGATCGCGGCACCGGCCGCCACTGCCGCGACGATCGCGACGAACGTGTTGTCGGTCGCGTTCAGCACCATCGCGCACAGCACGCCGGAGAACGCGACGGTCGAGCCGATCGACAGGTCGAAGTCGCGCGACGCGAGGCAGAACATCATCGTGCACGCGACCATGCCGATCTGCGAGATCGACAGCGCGAGGCCGAGCATGTTGTCGATCGAGAAGAAGTGATCGACGGTCAGCGACATCGTGATGAACATCACCGCGAAGATCGCGATCAGGCTGTATTCGGTCAGGTGCTGCCACCACTTCTGGCGGTCGCTCTGCTGTGGAACCAGCGCGTCGGCCGATGGCTTCACGGCGGCGCTGGCAAGGTTTTCGTTGGCTTGCATGGTGTGTCTCCTGCTCCTGCATCGCGCGGCCCGCGCCGCGCGTGTTCGATTCGAATGTCCCGGGCTTATCCGGACGTAGGCGGTCGCGTCAGGCCGCCTCGACCGCGCTCGTCTGCGGCAGCGCGAGGTTCAGCACCGCGTGTTCGTTCGCCTGTTCGCGCGGCAGCTCGCCGGCGATCCGGCCTTCGCGCATCACGACGATGCGGTCGGACACGCCGAGCACTTCCGGGAGTTCCGACGACACCATCACGATCGCGCAGCCGCGCTCCGCGAGCCGGTAGATCACGTCGTAGATCTCGTGCTTCGCACCGACGTCGATCCCGCGCGTCGGCTCGTCGAGGATCACGACCTTCAGGTCGGGCTCGGCGAGCCAGCGCGACAGGATCGCCTTCTGCTGGTTGCCGCCCGACAGGAAGCGGATCTTCTGGCGCCGGTTCGGCGTCTTGATCTTCAGCCGCTGGATGAAGCGGTCGGCCGTTTCGCTTTCGGCCTTGCGGTTGATGAACAGCCCCGCGCGCAGCGAATGGCGGCGGCAGCTGATGTTGATGTTCTCCGCGACCGACGCGATCGCGATGATCCCCTCTTCCTTGCGGTCCTCGGGGCACAGCACGATGCCGTGGCGGATCGCGTCGCCGGTGCGCTTCACGTCGATGCGCGCGCCGTCGAGCGTCAGCACGCCCGCGCGCCGGTGGTCCGCGCCGTATACGAGCCGCATCAGCTCGCTGCGGCCCGCGCCCACCAGCCCGAAGAAGCCGACGATCTCGCCCGCGCGCACCGAGAAGCTCGCGGGTTCGCGCAGTGCATGGCCGTCGATGCCTTCGGCGGAGAATCGCACGTCGCCGAGCGTGCGCGGCGCGTAATGATAGATATCCGAAATCTCGCGCCCGACCATCTCGGCGACGAGCCGTTCGCGCGGCACGTCGGCGAGCGACTCGTGCGACGCGATCTTGCGCCCGTCGCGGAAGATCGTGCACGCGTTGCAGAGCCGGTAGATCTCGTCCATCCGGTGCGAGATGTAGATCAGCGCGCGGCCCTGCGCACGCAGGTCGTCGACGAGCTTGAACAGCACCTCGGTCTCGCGATGCGACAGCGAGCTCGTCGGTTCGTCGAGCGCGATCACGCGCGCATTGCGCATCAGCGCCTTGCAGATCTCGACCATCTGCCGCTGCGCGATCGACAGCCGCCCGAGCTTCGCGTCGGGATCGAGATCGACGCCCATCGCCGCGAGCCGCTCGCGCACGTAGCGCTTCGCCTCGCGCTTCCTCACCCAGCCGAACGCGTTCGGCAGGCGGCCGAGCAGCAGGTTTTCCGCGACCGTCAGGTCGGGCACGTACTGCAGCTCCTGGTGAATCACCGCGATGCCGGCCGCGATCGACGCGGCCGCATTCGCGAACTGCACGGGCTGGCCGTCGACCAGCACGCTGCCCGCATCGGGCTGGTATTCGCCGCCGAGAATCTTCAGCAGCGTTGATTTGCCCGCGCCGTTCTCGCCCATCAGGCCATGCACCTCGCCCGCATGCACGTCGAACGAAATGCCGTCGAGTGCGCGCACGCCGGGGAATACCTTGCCGATATTGTCAAAACGCAGTGCCGCTGACACGTCGTCTCCCTCTCCCTGCTTCCGAATCGATCGACCGCCGGCCGCCGCATCGCCGCGGCAGCCGGCGGGCCGCTTACTTCGACGCGAGCCCCATCTCGTCGCGCACCTTCGACACGTTGTCGCGCGTCGCGAGCATGCCGGTCGTCAGCGTCAGCGCCGGCGGTGCCTTGCCCTGCGTGATCCACGCGTACATCAGGTCCGAGGTTTCCTCGCCGTGGCGCTTCGGGCTGATGATCACGGTGCCGTAGAAGCCCGTCGGCTGCGGCTTCTTGAACTCGTTCAGCGCCGAATCGGAACCGCCGATGCCGATGCCGATCATGTTGTCGGCCTTGAAGCCGCGCCCTTCGGCCGCGCGCACCGCGCCGAGCACGGCCTCGTCGTTCAGGCCGTACGCCACCCAGTGCTTGAACTGCGGGTTCTTCGTGAGCGCGATGTTCGCCGCGTTGAACGCGTTTTCCGTGTCGGTCTTCGCCTGCGGCGCCGCGATCACGTTCGCCTTCGGGAAGCCGGCGGCCACCAGCGCGTCGGTCGCGCCGCTCGTGCGGTCGTGTGCGGTCGGCAGCTGCTCGTAGGTGATGTCGATCGCGCCGACGTCCTTCATGTCCCAGCCGCGCTTCTTGATCTCGGCCGCGATGCCGTCGCCGACCTGCTTGCCGATGTTGTATGCGGAGATCCCCATGTGCGGCACCGACTCGATCGGCTTGCCCGCGCCGTCGACGAGGCGGTCGTCGACCGTCATCATCTTCAGGTTGTGCGACTTCGCCTTCGCGACGATGCCCGGCCCGAGCTTCACGTCGGGCGTGCAGATGATGAAGCCCTGCGCCTTCTGCGCGGACAGGTTGTCGATCGCGCTCATCACCTTCTCGCCGGACGGCGCGCCGATCTTCACGAGCGTGAAGCCCTTCTGCTTCGCGGCGATCTCGGCGAATTTCCACTCGTCCTGGAACCACGGCTCTTCCGGCTGCTTCACCAGGAAGCCGATCTTGACCGGGTCGGCCGCATGCGCGACCGGGCTGCCCATCACCACCGCCGCCGCAGCGGCCAGCGTTACGAACGTTCTGCGTTTCATCTCCAGTGTCTCCTTGTTTTCATCGAACAGGATGCAGCCGCTTGTTGGTTTCGACGCAGCGTGCGCGCGGCCGTCGCACGTTGCGGTCTTTCGAATCGTTGCGTCAGTCGTGGTACAGCGCCGCACGCCCGCCGTCGACGGTGATGCATGCGGCATTGATGAACGGCGCCTCGTCGGACGCCAGAAACACGGCCGTCATCGCGACCTCCTCCGGCCTGCCGATCCGCTTCATCGGCTGCAGCGCGAGCGTCTCGGCGCGCGCGGCAGCCGGGTCGGGCTGCGCGTCCCACCAGTCGCGCGTGAGCTGCGTCTCGATGTAGCCCGGCGCGATCGCGTTCACGCGCACGTTGCGCGCCGCGTATTCGATGCCGAGCGCACGCGTGAGACCAAGCACGCCGTGCTTCGCGACCGGGTACGGAAAGCAGCCCGGGATGATCCTGAATGCATGCGTCGACGCGATGTTGACGATGCTGCCGCGACCGCGCTCGACCATGCCTTCCAGCGCCGCGCGGCAGCCGTGCCACACGCCGTCGAGATCGACCGCGAAGCAGCGGCGCCAGTCGTCGTCGGTCATCGTCAGCGGATCGGCGAACACGTTGATGCCCGCGTTGTTCACGAGCACGTCGAGCGGGCCGAACGCCGCTTCGGCCTGGGCGAGCGCATCGCGCACCGCATCCTGCCGCGCGACGTCGGCCTGCAGCGGCAGCACGCGCGCGCCGTCGAATTCGCGTGCAATCGCGGCGGCCGTGTGCTGCGCCTGCGGGAAGTCGAGATCGACGAGCGCGACGGCCGCGCCCTCGCGAACGAACGCGCGGGCGATCGCGGCGCCGATGCCGCGGCCCGCGCCCGTCACCATCGCGACCTTGCCCGCGAGGCGGCCCATCATGCCGCTCCGCCGCGCGCGACGCGCAGGCCGGCCTGGAACGCGCGTGCGTTCGCCGCCGTCGTGTCGGCCGACTGGCCGGGCCGGTACAGCGCCGAGCCGAGCCCGAAGCCGTTCGCGCCGGCGCTGAGGAACGGCTCCATGTTGTCGGGCGAAATCCCGCCGACCGGGATCAGCGGCACCGCACGGTCGATCACCGCGCGCCACGCCTTCACGACCACCACGCCGAGCTGTTCGGCAGGGAACATCTTCAACACGTCGGCACCGTTCGCGAGTGCCGCGAACGCTTCGGTCGGCGTCGCGACGCCCGGTGCGCTCGCGAGGCCGCGCTCGCGCGCGCGGCGGATCACGGCTGCGTCGCTGTGCGGCATCACGATCAGCGCGCCGCCCGCATCCTGCACGCGGTCGACATACTCGGCACGCAGCACGGTGCCCGCGCCGACGATCATGTCGTCGGGCAATGCGCGCCGCAGCGCCGCGATGCTGTCGAACGGATCCGGCGAGTTGAGCGGCACCTCGACGATCCGGAACCCGGCTTCATACAGCGCACGGCCATGGTCGGCCGCTTCGGCGGGCGTGATGCCGCGCATGATCGCGATCAGCGGACACGCATCGAACGCACGCATCAATGCGGCGTGGGGCGTGTACGGCGCGGGCAATGTCAGGTCGGACGGCATCGAAGTTTCCTTTGCAAGCAGTTCATTGGTCGGCGCAGACGGGCTCGCCGTCCGCGCGCACGAGCCCGGCGCGCGACGCGATCCGCCACAGGCCGAGCTCGGTCGCATGCGCGGCGACACGCGCATGCGCATGGCCGAATACCTGGAGCGCATCGACGTAGCGCGAACACAAGCCGTCGTCGCCGATCAGCAGCAGCGGCTGGTCCGCGAGCGCGATGCCGCGCTCCGCGAGCATCGCGTCGAGCGCGTTGAGCTCATGGCCGATCAGCAGGCCGGACAGGTAGTCGCCCTGCGCGTCGGGCGCAAGCCGGTCGGTCAGCCCCAGCGTGCGCGTGCTGAAGATCGTCGCGAGCAGCCCCGTGCGCTGCGCGCCGCGCGCGACCGACACGCCGCGCACGAACGCGTCGCGATCCGGCGAAGCGCCCGCGCGCATCGTGCGGCCGAGGATCGTGTGGTCGCGCAGCACCGCGAACAGCTCGCCCGTCATGAAGGTCTGGAAACGCTCGATCAACCCGTCCTTCACCCACGCCCATTTCGCATGCGTGCCCGGCAAGCCGATCAGTACCCCTGAACGATCGGCGCCAAGCGTGGGATCGCTCGCGAGTGCACCGAATATCTGCGTTTCTTCGCCGCGCATCACGTCGGGCAGTTCGCCCGTCGCGATCACGCCCGGCACGATCGAGACCGTCGCGCCGCGCGACGTCGTCACCGTGATGAGGCCCGCGACGAGTGCGTCGGCACCGGCCGGCACCGCGACGTACGGCGCCTCGCGCCAGCCCTGCGCGCTGCCGACCATCCCGGCGGCGAGCACCGGCAGGCCGGGTGTGCGGTCGAGCCAGTCGCCGCATGCTTCCTCGAACACGGCGTCGAACGCGCGCGCGCCGCCGCCCGGCACATGCATGACGCCCGCCGCGCGGCTGCGCGTGTCGAGCAGCGCGCCGTGCGCGTCGTACAGGTAAGCGCGCAACGACGTCGTACCCCAGTCGAGCGCGATCAGCGACGGGGCGGCGGTGCTGGCAACCGGAACGGGCCGGGTCGAAGTGGTCATCGTTTGATCCTGCGGGTACCCTGCGGCGGGCTCCAGCCCAGTTCCGCGGAAATGGCTCGCGCTTCGCGCTGCACGAGCGGAATCAGTTCGTCCATCCGGTCGTGCGGCATGTACGGAATGGTGCTGGCGACCGACACGGCCGCGACGACCGCACCCGACGCATCGCGGATCGGTGCGGCCACGCAGCGGATCGACGCCTCGTTCTCCTCGAGGTCGAACGTATAGCCGCCGGCCGCGTAATGGGCCATGCGCTGCAGGAACGCGTTCGTCTCGGGCCGGTTGTCGGGCTTGAAATTGACGCCGGCCAGTGCGCGCCGCGCGGCTTCGAACAGCGAGCGCCACAGGTCGGGATCGAGGTCGAGCATCATCGCCTTGCCGATGCCGGTCGACGCGAGCGGCATCCGGTGGCCGACGCGCGAGCGCATCTCGAGGCCGCGCGTGCCGGGAATCTTGTCGATGTACAGCACGTCGTCGCCGTCGCGCACGCCGAGGTGGATCGTGTCGAGCGTCGCTTCCGCGAGCGCTTCGAGATGCGGCCGCGCCACCGCGGTGAGCGGCATCTGCTCCAGCGCGATCGTGCCGAGCTCGATCAGCTTCGGGCCGAGCAGGTAGCCGCCCTGCACCTGGCGCAGGTAGCGCGCCTGCACGAGGCTGCTGACGAGACGGTGCGTCGTGCTGCGCGTCGTGCCGAGCGCCGCGCCGATCGCCCGCATGTCGCGCGCGCCGTTCGCGATCGCCTCGAGGATCGCGAGGCCGCGCAGCAGCGTCTGCGTGCCGGCCTGCTGCGCGGCGAGATCGAGCGGCGTGCTGGTCGCGCCGATGCTGTCGGTCAGCGATACATCGTCCGGCGTCGCGCGCCGGGCGTCGAGGGCAAGGGAATCGGGCATCTTGGTCATGGAACGGGCTTCTTCAACGGAATCGGTGAAGCCATCCGCGCGGCGCCGGAACGAGGTCCCGTGCTGCGGCGTGGCGGCGGTCGATGCACCGAGTAAAGCGCCCGGCGAACTTCATGGAAGGTGTCTCCGTGTGCGACGGGCGCCGCGCGATGCGTGGGTCCGAAGCTGTCGATGTGCTTCGGATTGTAGGAGCGCACGCACTCGTCTCCAATATTTGAGTGCGTTGTCCAGATAATGAGAATTCGGCGAAAACCGGCCAGGAGCGCGACGCAACGGCCGCGCCATGAGCACGGGGGCGGAACCCGCCGTGCCGCAGGTTCCGCCCCCGTTTGTTCACGACGCGCCGCGCTTACTGCTGGGTGCTCGTGCTGCGTGCCTGCATGTAGCGCTGCACGTCCGCGAACGACACGCGGCCGCTGCCGCCCGCATCGATCTGCCGGAAGTGGTTCGCGACATAGCCGAGGCCGGCCGCCCGCGCCTGCGACTCGGTGATCGCACCCGTGTTCTGCGTGTCGGCCGCGCTGAACTGGCTCGCGAGCTTGCGCACGACCTGCGCGTGCAGCGCGGCGCCCGTCGTCTGCGTGCCGGCGGTCGCCTTGCGCGCGGCCGGCGGCACGTACGGATCGCCGAGCTGCGCCTGGCGCGCACGCGCCGGTGCGGCGGCGTCGCTCGCCTGCGCGAACGCGGATACGGATGCTGTGGCGCCGGCGCATGCAAGCGCCGCGGCAGCGACGATGAAACGTTTCTTCATATCAGGCTCCAGTCTGGAATGAGGTCGTCGACGGCCGGCGAGCGGCGCCGTCACGGGCGCGCGTCGCCGGCCTCGCACATCGCATCAGTGCGCGGCCGCGTTGTAGAAGGTCACGAGGTCGGCTTTCTCCTGCGGACGCGACGTATCGTCGAGATAGACCATGTGTCCGCCCTGATAGTCCTTGATCGTCAGGTTCGGCTGCGTCCCGAGCCGCGCGAGGTCGAGCTCGGTCTGGTAGAACGGCGTCGCGATGTCGTGATACCCGTTCAGCGACAGCACCTTCAGTTGCGGATTCAGCGTCAGCGCCGCGGCGAGGTCGGGGATCGTGTCGGGCATCGCGAGCCCGTCGTGCGTCCAGTCCCACGTGTTGATCGCATTGCTGCTCACCGAGTAGGCCGACTGCGCGGTGTACTTCAGCTCGTTCGGCAGGTACTTGCCGATCGTGTCGGTGAACGGCTTCGTGATGAACGAGCTCGACGGATCGCCGTCGGCCGCGAGCGGGCTCGACACCGGCACGTTCACGCGCGCGTCGTAGCGGCCGATCAGCGTGCCCGGGACCAGCGACAGCTGGAAGCTGTTGTCGAAGAAGGTCGGGACCACGTTGAAGTCCGCATTCCACAGCGACTGCTTCACGCCCGTCGCATTCACCATCGTCGTGACGAGGTTCGGCGGCGGCGGCGTATGGCTCGCGAGATACGCGTTCACGGCGGGCGCGTAGCTGCCGGCCGTCAGCAGGCGCATCTGGTCCGCATACTGCGGCAGGTTCGACGGGTTCGGATTGTCGAGCTGGTAGTACGCGCCGACGGTTCCGTACGACGGCACGAAGCCCGCGCAGCTCACCGGGCTCGATCCGTTGTTCGAGTTGCCGATGTAGTCGCTCGCCATGTCGCAGTTCGTGTTGTAGTTTAGGATCGACGACTGCAGCACGATGCCGTCGAGCTTCACGCCGGCCGTCTCGAGCAGGTTCGCGAGCACGTCGGTACGCGGCGTGCCGTACGATTCGCCGAACAGGTATTTCGGCGAAGCGCTGCGCTGGTTCACGGCCAGGTAGCGCGTGACGAAATCACGGAACGCGCCGCCGTCCTGGTCGACGCCCCAGAACGTCTGGTTCGTGTTCGGCGCGATCGCTTCGGAGAAGCCCGTGCCGATCGCATCGACGAACACGAGGTCGGTCGTGTCGAGCAGGCTTTCCTGGTTGTCGACGAACGGGAACGTCGACGTGTTCGCGTTCGGGTCGCCCGTCTGGATCCGGCGCGGGCCGAACGAGCCGAGGTGCAGCCACACCGAGGCCGAGCCCGGGCCGCCGTTGTACAGGAACGTCACGGGCCGCTTCGCCGCCGGCTGGTTGTCGGCCGTGTAGGCGACGTAGAAGAACGACGCTTCGGGCGCGCCCGTCTGCGGGTTGCGCGCGACGAGGTGGCCGGCCGTGGCCGTGTACCGGATCGTCTTGCCGTTCAGCGTGATCTGATGATGCGTGACGGCCGCTTTTTCGACCGCGGCGGAGGCATCGAGCGACGCAGTCGCGCTCGACGAATAACTATTGGGATCGTTGTACGCCTTGTCCACCTGAGCGGCGGGATCGGCTGAATTGTCGGCGCTCGCAGCAGCGGACGATGTCACGTCGTCGTTGCAGGCCGTCAGAATCAGCGAAGAAAACACCACCCCCAACAACAGCTTCGCTTTGCTCGCTGGCATCGTTGCTTTCCTTCTCTCGGATGTTTTTTGTGTCGAGCAGCCGGATAAGCCGCCCCCCGCCTCGATTGCGGCCGATAAGCCGAGGCGCTGGCCAATATACGCGAGCCCGTCAGCTTTGAAAAATTTTGAAATATTTGGCTGGCGGAGGGTGCGGCGCACACCTTTCAGGAATGCTTCGAATCGTGAAACGTTGCATTTCACGTCGCTTTCAATGACTTTCGCGTTTACCCGCGACGACTAAAAAAGGGCGGATTTCGTGCCATATCGGCGAACAAACTCGCACGGTCGCGAGAATTGATCAGCAAGACGAAATAGACGGATTCGTCTAATGGATGTGGCCCGAAATGCGCGTGACACGAATGCGCTGCAGTGCACCAATGGCGCATGGGCATCGGAACGGACAACGCGGCGGCGCGCTCGCGCCGCTCACTCCGATTGCGGCAGTTCGGCCGTGCCCATCCGGCGCGCGATGACCGCCGCGCGCTGCGCCTGGTAGGCCGAGCCGCGATGCGCGTCGAACCAGCGCGGCTTCGGCAGCATCACCGCGAGGCGCGCCGACTGCCACGCGCCGAGCCGGCTCGCGGGGACCTTGTAGTAATAGCGTGCGGCCGCCTCGGCGCCGTACACGCCGCGGCCCCATTCGACCGAATTCAGGTAGATCTCGAAGATGCGCTCCTTGTCGAGCACCGCTTCGAGCATCCACGTGATGATGAGCTCCTGCCCCTTGCGGATGTAGCTCTTCTCGCGCGACAGGAACAGGTTGCGCGCGAGCTGCTGCGTGATCGTCGAGCCGCCCGCGACGATCTTGCCGCGCGCCTTGTTCTTCTCCCACGCCTGCAGGATCGCGTCGACGTCGTAGCCGTTGTTGGTCGCGAAGGTCGAGTCTTCGGAGGCGATCAGCGCGCGCTTCAGGTTGCGCGAGATCTGGTCATACGGCACCCACTGGTGCTGGATCTGCGCGGGCGGCGTCGCGCGCGACAGCCACCACGCATCGGTGCGCATGAACGCGGTCGAGCCCGGGTTCACGAACGACCACAGCGCGATCTGCGCGAGATAGAACAGCTGCGTCGCGAGCCACGCGCCCGCGAACACCGATCCCGCATAGGCAATCCAGCGAGCGAGGCTCACCGATTGCGTGCGCTGCGTGCTGCTCACCGCCACCACGGGCCGCGCTCCGGTCAGCTCGCCGCGAGCGCCTGGCGCAGCGCGGCCAGCACCGGTGCACCGTCCGGCCGCACGCCGCGCCAGATGTAGAACGATTCGGCCGCCTGCTCGACCAGCATCCCGAGCCCATCGGCCGTGCGCGCGCCGAGCGACGCCGCGTGCTGCATGAACACGGTCGGCTGCGCGCCGTACATCATGTCGTACGCGAGCGTGCCCGCGCCGAACGCGGCCGCGTCGCATTCCGGCAGCGCGGCATCGAGGCTGCCGGCCGTCGCGTTGATCACCACGTCGTACGGCTCCGCGCGCACCACGTCGGGACCACCGCCCGCGAGCGTGCAGCCCGCGTCGTGCGCGGCCTGCATGAACTGGCCGACGAGCGCTTCGGCCTTGCTCGCGGTACGGTTCACGATCGCGATCGCGAGCGGCGCACGGTCGAGCAGCGGCAGCACGACGCCGCGCGCCGCACCGCCCGCGCCGAGCAGCAGGATGCGTGCGCCCGCGAGCGACACGCCGAGATTTTGTTCGATGTCGCGCACAAGGCCGACGCCGTCGGTGTTGTCGCCGTGGATATGGCCGTCGGCATCGATGCGCAACGTGTTCACCGCGCCGGCCGCCGCCGCGCGCGGCGACAGCGAGTCGGCCAGCGCATGTGCGTCGAGCTTGAACGGCACCGTCACGTTCGCACCGCGGCCGCCTTCGGCGACGAACGCGCGCACGGCCGCCTCGAAGCCGTCGACCGGCGCGAGCCGGTGCGCGTACTCGATCGGCTCACCCGTCTGCGCGGCGAACTGCGCGTGGATGAACGGCGACTTGCTGTGCGCCACCGGGTTGCCGAACACGACATAGCGGTCGGCGCCGCTCGTCGACGCCATCGCGTTCATGATGCGCGCCCCTCTTCGCCGTCGTTGCCGCCAGCGGCTTCGCCGCCGGCTTCTGCCGCCGCGCCGTCGGCTTCGGCCAGCGCTTCCGCCTCGGCTTCCGCCGATGCGTCTTCCGCGTCGACCAGCGTGTCGTCGCCGCCTTCGGCGTCATCCTCTTCCTCGGCCGCGTCGCCGCTCGTCACGGTCGGCGCGTCCAGCACGTTCAGGAGGCGTACCGACGCCTCGATCGTCAGTTCGTCGAGCGACATCACATCGAGCAGCACACGCGTGCCGCGCGCATGCACGCCGAGCCCCGGCACGTGCAGCAGCAGCGGAATTTCCTCGAGGCGCACGAGATCGCCCTTCACGACGCTCGCGACGACCTGCTTCTTCTGCTCCTGCGCGAGCCAGCGCAGGCACCAGAAGTACTCCATCCGGCGCTGGTAGTCGGCGTAGGCCGTGTACGTATCGTCGAAGCCCTGCACGACTGCGTACAGGTCGGCGTCCTTCGGCTTGAACGGCGCGGCAAGCTTCGCGGTGACGCCGTGCTGCACGCACGCGAGCAGCTGCCACTGGTTTACGAGGTCGACGTAGCGGCGCAGCGGCGACGTGCTCCACGCGTACTGCGCGACGCCGAGGCCCTCGTGCGGCGCGGCCGTCGTCTGCATCCGCGTGCGCTTCGGGCCCGGCGCGCCGAAGCCGCGCTGCGAGCGGTAGATGCCCGGCACCGTGTGGTCGTGCAGGAACGCGCCCCAGGTCGAGTTCGCGAGGATCGCGAGCTCCGACACGATCAGGTCGAGCGGCGACCCGCGGCGGCGCGGCGTGATCGACACGTGCTCGCCTTCGACGTAGAAGTTGTAGTCGGTGTTGCGCTGCACCTCGCGCTTCAGGCCGTAGCCCGCGCGCGCGACCTGGCGCTTCTCGAACAGCGCCTGCGCGAGCGGCCACAGCACGGCGATGTCGTCCTTGTGCGGATAGTCGCCGGTGCCGGCCGCGAGCGTCTCTTCGTTGACGAGCTCGTCGAGCGTGTTGTGGCGCAGGTTGTTCTTCACGAACACGAGCTCGGCGCGCGTCTCGTTCGCGACGATCTCCTGCGTTTCGCGGTTGACGATGATGTACAGCGACAGCGCCGGACGGTAATCGCCTTCCTTCAGCGTGAACACGTCGACGACGTTGTCCGGCAGCATCGTGATCTTGTCGCCCGGCATGTAGACGGTCGACAGGCGCGTGCGCGCGATCGCGTCGACCGCGTCGCCGCGCACGATGCCGAGCGCCGGCGCCGCGATGTGCACGCCGATCCGCACACGGCCGTCCGACAGGTGCTCGACCGAGAATGCGTCGTCGATTTCGGTCGTCGTGATGTCGTCGATCGAGAACGCCTCGACGTTCGCGCGCGGCAGGTCGTCCGGCAGCGCGCCGACCGTGACGGGCGGAAAGCCCGTGCCGTGCGGGAAGAATTCGGCGAGGAAGCGCGCCTCGTGCAGCGCGCGCGGCGACGCGATGCCGCCGCAGTCGAGCATCAGCCGCGCCGGCGACACGCCACGCGCGCCGGCCGCCGCTTCCATCGCCTTGTATTCGATCGCGTTCTTGTCCGGCCGCGTCAGCAGCCCGAGCACCTTGCCCGCGAATGCTTCCGGCAGCTTGCCGGCCTTCAGCTCCTCTTCATACTGCGCCTGGACCAGCGCCTGCTGGCGCTTGCGCTCGAGCGACGCGAGCGCCATCTTGAGCTGCTCTTCCGGCGCGCGCTGGTACTGGCCGCGCCCCTTGCGGCGGAAGTAGACGGGCGAACCATGCAGCCGCAGCACCAGCGCCGCGCGCTCGACCGGGCCGTACGTCGCGCCGAAGTACTCGGCGGCCAGCGCCGTATACGCAAACTCGTCGGCCGGCGCGCATTCCCACAGGAAATCCAGGTCGATCTGCTGCGCGGCCGTGTCGGCCTCCTGCATCAGCTCGCCCGCGGCCGGCTTCTCGAACTCGATCAGCACGTCTTTCGCGCGCACCTTCGCCCGCCGCCCGCCCGGCAACTCGACCTGAAATGCATCGCCCTGGCGCGACAGCACGCTGCCCGCCTTGAAACTGCCCGATTCCTCGAAGAAAACGTTCACTCAGTACTCTCGTTCAGACTGCCCGGCGCCGCATCGGCGGCACCGCATGATGATGGGGATTCGATCGGCACACGGCCGGTTTATGACGTCTTTCCGTCGCAAAAGGCGAGAACGTCGTCGACATAGTCGGCAAATTCGCTGATTCCGTGATCGCTGCCTTCGATCACGCGCGTTTTCGCACCTGGGTAATGGGCCAGCATCTCGCGGTAGTCGAGCACTTCGTCGCCGGTCGCCGCGAACAGATAGTAGCGTTCGGCACGCGTGATCGCCGGCACGCGCAGCGCATCGAGCTCATGCAGGTGGCGACGCTCGACGACGATCGTGCCACCGCCGTGGTACAGCGGCTGTTCGCCCAGGTGCTGCTCGAGATCGCGCTGCGGCACGATGGCCGGATTCAGCAGCACGGCCTTCCAGCCGTGCTTTTCGGCCAGCCACGTCGCGTAATAGCCGCCGAGCGAGCTGCCGACGACGGTGACGTCGCGCGCACCGGCCACCTCGGCTTCCGCGACCGCGATCGCCTCCAGCGGCGACACCGACAGCGACGGGCACCGCCACTCGTCGGTGCGCCCGAGTTCGGCCATGCGCGCGGCGAGCTGCCGCGACTTCTGCGATTCCGGCGACGACCGGAAGCCGTGCAGATACAGGATCACGTGCGGCTCCCGAGCGCGTCGAGCAGCTTCTGGTGCACGCCGCCGAAACCGCCGTTGCTCATCACGAGCACGTGGTCGCCCGGGCGCGCGGCCTCGACCACCCCCTTCACCAGCAGGTGCAGGTCGTCGAACGCGCGCGCGTGATCGCCGAGCGGCGCCAGCGCTTCGGCGAGATTCCAGCCGAGCGCGTCGCGCCCGGTCGGTGCGCCGTAGCCGAACACGAGATCGGCATCGGCGAGGCTCGCCGGCAATTGCGACTTCATCACGCCAAGCTTCATCGTGTTCGAGCGCGGCTCGAGCACGGCGAGGATGCGGGCATTCTGGCGGCCGATGCGTGCACGAAGGCCGGCGATCGTGGTTTCGATCGCGGTCGGATGGTGCGCGAAATCGTCGTAGACGGTCACGCCGTCGACGCTGCCGCGCACTTCCATCCGGCGCTTCACGTTGCGGAACGACGCGAGCGAAACGGCCGCCTGCGCGGGCGGTACGCCGACATGGCGTGCAGCGGCAATCGCTGCCAGCGCGTTCATCCGGTTGTGATCGCCCTGCACCTGCCACGCGACTTCGCCGACGCGCTCGGCCTGCGAATACACCGCGAAGCGCTCGTCGACAGGCACGCCGTCCTCGGCCGGCAGCGCCTGCCAGCCGCCGTCGACGCCGAAGCGCTCGACCTCGCTCCAGCAACCGCGCGCCAGCACGCGCTCGAGTGCGTCCGAGCGGCCGTTCGTCACGATCCGGCCAACGCCCGGCACGGTGCGCACGAGGTGGTGGAATTGCGTCTCGATCGCGGCGAGATCCGGGAAGATGTCCGCGTGATCGAATTCAAGGTTGTTCAGCACCGCGGTGCGCGGCCGGTAGTGGACGAACTTCGAGCGCTTGTCGAAGAACGCGGTGTCGTATTCGTCGGCCTCGATCACGAAGAAGCTCGAATCGGTGAGCCGCGCCGATATGCCGAAGTTCAGCGGCACGCCACCGATCAGGAAACCCGGGTTCAGGCCCGCGTCCTCGAGCAGCCACGCAAGCATCGACGACGTGGTCGTCTTGCCGTGCGTACCCGCGACCGCGAGCACCCATTTGCCGGCCAGTACGTGCTCGCCGAGCCACTGCGGGCCCGACACGTACGGCAGGCCGCGATCGAGGATCGCCTCCATCAGCGGATTGCCGCGTGTGACGACGTTGCCGATCACGAACAGGTCCGGTTTCAGGTCGATCTGCTCGGCGCCGTAGCCCTCGATCAGCGTGATGCCCTGCGCCTCGAGCTGCGTGCTCATCGGCGGATAGACGCCCGCGTCGCAACCCGTCACCGTGTGGCCCGCCTCGCGCGCGAGTACGGCGAGACCGCCCATGAAGGTGCCGCAGATGCCAAGAATGTGGATGTGCATAGAGTGAATGCTTTCGCGCCGCCGGGCGCCGTCGATTCGGAAAGGATGCGTGTGCGGCGCGCCGGACGGGCCGCGCGACCGGCGCCTGGCCAACGACTTTTGCCGCGACACAAAGATGGCTATTGTAACTGACGGCCTGCACTGCCCGGCGGCCCGAACGATGCGAGCGAACGCCGCCCGTACGCCAGGCGGCAGCCCGCCGCACCCGCGCTCTGGCGCTTCGGCGATCGAGTATGATTGCCGGATCATGTCTCGCAAATCCCTTCTCGACCCGCGGCGCGTCCGCGAGGAAATCGCCCAGTCCGCCGCCCGCCTGATCGCGGAGGACGGCCTCGACTACGCCGGCGCGAAACGCAAGGCCGCGCGCCAGTTGCTGGGCGATACGCGCGTTGCCGGCGAATGGCTGCCGGATAACGACCAGATCGAGGAAGAACTGCGCGAGTACCTCGCACTGTTCCAGAGCGACACGCAGCCGGACGAACTGCGCCGCCTGCGCGAGATCGCGCTCGACTGGATGCGCCGGCTCGCCGAGTTCCATCCTTATGTGACGGGCGCCGTGCTGAACGGCACCGCGAACGCCCATTCGGATATCCATTTGCAGGCATTCACCGACAACCCGAAGGACGTCGCCATCTACCTGCTGAACCAGAATGTCCAGTATGACGTGTCGGAGACGCGGCACTTCGCGGGCCGCGCCGACGTCGAGACGCTCAGTTTCCTGTGGCGCCCGCGGCGCGACGTGGATGCGATCGGCATCCACCTCGCGCTCTATGCGAGCGACGACCTGCGCGGCGCGGTCAAGGCCGACGCGCGCGGCCGCGTCGCCCGTGCGGATGCCGCCGCGCTGCGCGCGCTGATCGAAGCAGGCAAGGCCCCTTCCGAACCGGAATGATTCAACGATGATGATGAAACGCATGTTGGCGCTCGCGGTCGTCGCGGCCGCCGCCGTTGCCGGCGGGCTCACCGCCGGCCACTGGTTCCGCGGCAGTGCCGACGACGGCGTCGCCGTCGCCGCGCCCACCGTGCACGGCAACCCGGTCGACCAGTTGTGGGCGTCGTCGTTGACGGGCACCGACGGCAAGCCGGCCACGCTCGCGGCCTTCAAGGGCCAGAAGGTCGTCGTCAATTTCTGGGCGTCGTGGTGCGGCCCGTGCGTCGAGGAGATGCCCGAGCTCGTCGCGCTGTCACACCAGTACAAGCAGAAAGGCATCCGTTTCATCGGGATCGGCGTCGATTCCGAGCAGAACGTGAAGAACTTTCTGCAGAAAGTGAAGGTCGACTATCCGGTCTTCGTCAGCGGTTATGCGGGCGCCGATCTGGCCCGCAATTTTGGAAATACCGCCGGCGCGTTGCCGTTTACAGTCGTGATCGACGAAACCGGCAAGATTCGCGAGACAAAATTGGGACAAATCCAACCGGCCGAGCTGAAAAAGACGCTCGACGCGCTGTAACCGGCCCGAACGGCGGCCCGCACGTTGGCGGCGATTTGCCTGTCGATCGCCGCAATTTCGCGTGAATTCGCTGATACTTTGCGCCCATGCCGGTAATTCTTGCAGGTCCGGCGCGCCCGGCCGTTCGGCAAAACTAGACAAATTTCTCTAAATAGCGCTAAAGTTCGCGCAATTCCGCAGAAATAGAAGCGACCATGACACGATTGCTGGTGCTGCACGGCCCCAACCTGAACCTTCTCGGCACCCGGGAACCGGAGGTGTACGGCCGCGTCACGCTCGCGCAGATCGATCAGGCGCTTGCCGCACGTGCCCGGGAAGCCGGCGCCGAGCTGTCGTCGTTCCAGAGCAACCATGAAGGTGCGCTGGTCGACCGCATCCAGGCCGCGCGGGAGGAACAGACCGATTTCATCCTGATCAATCCGGCCGCGTATACGCACACGAGCGTCGCGATCCGGGACGCGATCGCCGGCGTTGGCATCCCGTTCGTCGAGGTTCACCTGTCGAACGTGCATCGCCGCGAAGCGTTCAGGCACCACTCCTACTTTTCCGACCAGGCCGAAGGCGTGATCTGCGGGCTCGGCTGGAAAGGTTATCTGTACGCGCTCGAGTACGCGCTGGACAAGCTGCAAGGCACGTCGCGCGGCTGATTTCGCGATCTAGATTCAGCGCCGGCCCCTAACCGGCGCTTTCACGTATTGAAAGGGGAATTCCCGATGGATCTTCGTAAGCTGAAAACTCTGATCGACCTCGTTTCCGAATCCGGCATCTCCGAGCTGGAAGTGACGGAAGGCGAAGGCAAGGTGCGCATCGTCAAGAACGCACCGCCGGTCTATGTGCAGCCGACGGCTGGGTATGCCCCGCAAGTCAGCGCGCCCGCTCCGTCGGCCGCGCTGCCGGCCGAAGGCGCTGCCGCGCCGGCCGCAGGCGGCGCTGCCGCACCGGCCGTCCCGCAGGGCCACGTCGTGACGTCGCCGATGGTCGGCACGTTCTATCGCGCGCCGTCGCCGGGCGCGGACCCGTTCGTCCAGGTCGGCGACACGGTCAAGGAAGGCCAGACGATCTGCATCATCGAAGCGATGAAGCTGCTCAACGAGATCGAGTCGGACAAAGCCGGCGTGATCAAGGAAATCCTCGTCGAGAACGGCCAGGCCGTCGAATACGGCCAGCCGCTTTTCGTGATCGGCTAAGCCCGCCGCGCGGCCCTGCCGGCCGCGCGCCGCCGATGCTCGCCAGGCGCCGTTCGCGCGCCCCTCGAAGAGACGAATACTCGCTATGTTTGAAAAAATCCTCATTGCCAACCGCGGTGAAATCGCGCTGCGCATCCAGCGCGCGTGCCGCGAGCTCGGCGTCAAGACGGTGGTCGTCTACTCGGAAGCCGACAAGGAAGCCAAGTACGTGCGCCTCGCGGACGAAGCCGTCTGTATCGGCCCGGCCCCGTCGAACCTGAGCTACCTGAACATGCCGGCGCTGATCAGCGCCGCGGAAGTCACCGACGCCGAAGCGATCCACCCCGGCTACGGCTTCCTGTCGGAAAATGCCGATTTCGCGGAACGCGTCGAGCAGTCCGGCTTCACGTTCATCGGCCCGCGCCCGGAAACGATCCGGATGATGGGCGACAAGGTCACCGCGAAGCAGACGATGATCAAGACCGGCGTGCCGTGCGTGCCGGGCTCGGAAGGCGCGTTGCCGGACGATCCGAAGGAGATCGTCAAGATTGCGCGCGCGATCGGCTATCCGGTCATCATCAAGGCGGCAGGCGGCGGTGGCGGGCGCGGGATGCGCGTCGTGCACACCGAGGCTGCGCTCGTCAACGCGGTCAACATGACCCGCGAGGAAGCCGGCCGTGCGTTCGGCAACCCGCAGGTGTACATGGAGAAGTTCCTCGAGAACCCGCGCCACATCGAGATCCAGGTGCTGTCGGACGCGTACAAGAACGCGATCTGGCTCGGCGAACGCGATTGCTCGATGCAGCGCCGCCACCAGAAGGTGATCGAGGAAGCGCCGGCGCCCGGCATTCCGCGCCGCCTGATCGACCGCATCGGCGACCGCTGCGCCGACGCATGCAAGAAGATGGGCTACCTCGGTGCGGGCACGTTCGAATTCCTGTACGAAAACGGCGAGTTCTACTTCATCGAGATGAACACGCGCGTGCAGGTCGAGCACCCGGTATCGGAGCTGATCACGGGCGTCGACATCGTGCAGGAACAGATCCGCATCGCGGCCGGCGAGAAGCTCACGCTGCGCCAGCGCGACATCCAGTTCCGCGGACATGCGATCGAATGCCGGATCAACGCCGAAGATCCGTTCAAGTTCACGCCGTCGCCGGGCCGGATCACGTCGTGGCATACGCCGGGCGGCCCCGGCGTGCGCGTCGATTCGCATGCCTACAATGGCTATTTCGTGCCGCCGAACTATGATTCGATGATCGGCAAGCTGATCACCTACGGCGCGACGCGCGAGCAGGCGATCCGCCGGATGCGCATCGCGCTGTCGGAAATGGTCGTCGAAGGCATCCAGACCAACATCCCGCTGCACCGAGAGCTGATGATCGACTCGAAGTTCGTCGAAGGCGGCACCAGCATCCACTACCTCGAAAACCGGCTCGCGCAAAAGCAGCAGGTCGCACCGGAAGAAGCGTAAGCATGAGCTATCGCGAACTCGTCGTCGAACTGGCCCGTGAGCATGCGGAGGCGCTGTCCGACGCACTGCTCGACCTCGGCGCGCTGTCGGTGTCCGTCGAGGACGCCGACGCCGACACGCCCGACGAACAGCCGCTCTTCGGCGAGCCGGGCCTCGTGCCCGACCGCACCGCGTGGCAGCACTCGCGCGTGGTCGCGCTGCTGTCGGCCGACCATGAGCCGGCCGTGCTGCTCGCCGCGGCTGCAAACGAGATCGGCATCGCCGACACGCCGACGTTCGTCGTCCGCGAAGTCGAGGAGCAGGACTGGGTGCGGCTCACGCAATCGCAGTTCGAGCCGATCCCGATCGGCGAGCGGATCTGGGTCGTGCCGTCGTGGCACGATGCACCCGATCCCGACGCGCTCGTCCTCGAACTCGATCCGGGCCTCGCATTCGGCACCGGCAGCCACCCCACTACGCGCCTGTGCATGGAGTGGCTCGAGCAGTCGGTGAAGCCCGGCCAGTCGGTGCTCGACTACGGCTGCGGCTCGGGCATCCTCGCGATCCTCGCGAAGAAATGCGGGGCGAACCCCGTGATCGGCATCGACATCGATCCGCAGGCCGTCGAGTCGGCGCGCCAGAACAGCGAGCGCAACCGTGCGGAAGTCACGTACGGGCTGCCCGACGCATGCCCGGACGGCGAATTCGACATCGTCGTCGCGAACATCCTGTCGAACCCGCTGAAGCTGATGGCGTCGATGCTCGCATCGAAGGTCAAACCGGGCGGGCGCATCGCGCTGTCGGGCGTGCTCGCGCGCCAGGCGGACGAAGTCGCGGCCGTTTATGCGCGCTACGTCGACATCTCGGTCTGGCGCGAACACGAAGGTTGGGTATGCCTCGCCGGAACCCGGCGCGAAAGCCATTAGAATAGCGCTGTCCTTCACTCTGGCCAGCAGGCCGCCCGGCTCGACATGCTTCTTGCGACGCGCTGCCCTCATTGCGAAACCGTCTTCCGGCTGCAGCAGGAACAGCTCTCGCTGCATGAAGGGCTCGTGCGCTGCGGCCATTGCCACGAAGTCTTCAACGCGTCCGAATCGCTCGTTCCCGAGCACGCGCAGCAGCCCGAACCGGCACTGACCGAGGCGGCGGCTGCGCAGGACGACACCCACGCACACCATCAGGCCCCGCCCGCACGGCTGTTCACCGCCGACGCTCCGGCCGGGTCGCCATCCGAGTCCGATTACAAGCCCGAAGGCTGGGACATGTGGGCGCCGTGGCTCGACGCCGGCGTCGATCCGTCGCTGCAGCACAGCGTCGAGACCGTCCGCACCGGGCCGCTGATTCCGCTCGCACTCCCAGCCACGGAAGCCGGCATCGTTCACCTGTCGGGTACGCCAGCGCCCTTCCCGGCCCCGACCGAACTCGATGCGACATCGACCGATGTCGCGCATCCGGCCGAACCGCATTCACGGCAGACGGAAACCGACACCGAAGCATCGCCCGCGCCGGTCGAGCACGACCCGCGCGAGCCGCGCTTCGTCGCCCACGTTCCGCCGAAACCGGAAGCAGCGCCCGATGCGGCCGAACCCGTCGGCCACGCGCGCTTCCCCGTGCCGGACGACGATCGCGCGCCGCGCGAGCCGCGTTTCGCGTTCACGCCGGCACCGGCCGTCTCCGAACCTGAACCCGAAACCGGATCCGAACCCGACGCGTTCGCCCGGCATGACAACGCCGCGTCCGCAGCAGCGGCAGCCGAGCCGGCCGCCCAACCGGTCGTCCAACCGGCCGTCCCGTTCCCGGCCGCACTGACCGACGACGACCGCCCGCACTTCGCGGTCACGCGCGAGACGCGCGCGCCGCAGCAGCGCGGGATGCTCGGCGGCTTTTTCGGCGGCCTCGTCGCGGCCGCGCTGGTCGGGCTGCTCGTCGCGCAACTGGCGTGGTGGCAACGCGAAACGCTAATGATCTACTGGCCCGTCACGCAGGGCTGGTTCCGGCAGGCGTGCGCGCCGCTCGGCTGCACGGTCACGCCGCCGCGCGCGATCGACGGGCTGAGGCTCGACGCGACCGACCTGCGCCAGCTCGACGGCCCGCGCGAGCTCGAACTGAAGGTGCCGCTGACGAACCGCTACCGCGTCGCGCTCGCGTACCCGTCGCTCGAACTCACGCTGCTCGACGACACCAATCACGTGACCGTGCGCCGCGTGCTCGCGCCGCGCGACTACGTGCGCCCGGGCACGCCGATCGACGCCGGGCTGCCGCCCGGCACCACGCAGACGATGGTCGTCCGCCTCGAAACGAACGGCAAGCCTGCGTCGAATTTCCGCGTCCAGATCTTCTATCCGTGACGCGCCGCGGCGCGCGCATGCGCGCCCGTCTCAACCCGCGCGCCTCCGGCGCGCTATTTCGGAGCACGAACATGAGCAAAGTTACGCTGGGTGGCAACCCGATCGATCTCGCCGGCACGTTCCCGGCCGTCGGCGCCCAAGCCGCCGATTTCAAGCTGGTCGGCAAGGACCTCGCCGACCTGTCGCTCGCCAGCTTCGCGGGCAAGCGCAAGGTGCTGAACATCGTGCCGAGCCTCGACACGCCGACCTGCGCGACGTCGACCCGCAAGTTCAACGAAGCCGCGTCGTCGCTCGACAACACGGTCGTGGTGGTCGTGTCCGCCGACCTGCCGTTCGCCGCCACGCGCTTCTGCACGACCGAAGGCCTCGCCAACGTCGTGACGGCCTCGACGTTCCGCACCGGCCGCGCGTTCGCGAACGCGTACGGCGTCGACGTGACGAGCGGCCCGCTGAACGGCCTGACCGCACGCGCGGTCGTCGTGCTCGACGCGCAGGACAAGGTGATCCACGCGGAACTCGTCGGCGAAATCAAGGACGAGCCGAACTACGATGCAGCGCTCGCCGCACTGAAGTAAGCTTTCTACCGCTTTCCCCTGCCGCGCCGCGCCCTTCGCGCGGCGTTGTCGCGCAGGGTCCCTCATTTCTACAGGAACGCACACCTTGGCTACGCTGATTTGCGGCTCGATCGCCTACGACTCCATCATGACCTTCGAAGGGCGGTTCCGCGAGCACATCCTGCCCGACCAGGTGCACCTCATCAACCTGAGCTTCCTCGTGCCGACGATGCGTCGCGAATTCGGCGGCTGCGCGGGCAACATCGCGTACGCGCTTCACCTGCTCGGCGGCGACGCACGCGTGATGGGGACGGTGGGCGCGCTCGACGCGCAGCCGTATCTCGACCGGCTCGACCAGCTCGGCCTGCGCCGCGACCACGTTCGCGTGTTGCCCGAAACGTATACGGCGCAGGCGATGATCACGACCGATCTCGACAACAACCAGATCACCGCGTTCCACCCGGGCGCGATGATGCAGTCGCACCTGAACCATGCGGGCGACGCGCCGGACATCAAGCTCGCGATCGTCGGCCCGGACGGCTTCGACGGGATGGTGCAGCACGTGGAAGAGCTCGCCAAGGCCGGTGTGCCGTTCGTGTTCGACCCGGGCCAGGGTCTGCCGCTGTTCGACGGTGCGACGCTGCGCCGCAGCATTGAACTTGCGACCTATGTAGCGGTCAACGACTACGAGGCCAAGCTGGTGAGCGACAAGACGGGATGGTCCGAAGATGAAATCGCCAGCCGGGTCGACGCTCTCGTCATTACGCGTGGCGAGCACGGCGCGACCATCCGCCACAAGCAGGGCACGGAGCAGATTCCCGTCGTGCCGGCCGAGCGTATCGCCGATCCGACCGGCTGTGGCGATGCCTTCCGCGGCGGCCTGCTGTACGGCATCGAGCATGGCCTCGACTGGGCAACCACGGGGCGCCTCGCGAGCCTGATGGGCTCGATCAAGATCGCCCACCAGGGGCCCCAGACTTACGCACTGACGCGCGCCGAAATCGACGCGCGCTTCGAGACTGCATTCGGTTACAGCCTCAAATGAATATTGTGGGAGCGCAAAAATGTTGACGAAAAAAACCCTCACGCTCGCGGCCATGCTGACGGCCACGCTGACGCTCGCCGGCTGCTTCACGGCACCCGGTTCGGCCGATGTCTATAGCGTCGGCCAGGCGCAGCGCGAACAGACGGTCCGCATGGGCACGGTCGAAAGCGTCCGCGCGGTACGCATCCAGTCCGACGGCGGCGGCAGCGCGATCGGCACGCTCGGCGGCGGCGCCCTCGGCGCGGTCGCAGGCAGTGCGATCGGCGGCGGCAAGGGCTCGATCCTGACGGCAATCGCCGGCGGCCTCGTCGGCGCGGTCGCGGGTAACGCGGTCGGCGAAAACCTCAGCACGGCGAACGGTGTCGAAATCACCGTGCGCCTCGACAACGGCGATCTTCGCTCGATCACGCAGGCAGCGAGCGGCGAAGCGTTCCGCGCCGGCGAGCGCGTGCGGCTGCTGTCGAGCGGCGGCGTCACGCGCGTCACGCACTAACCGGCATCCTCAGCACGCGGCGCAAGCCGCGGTCGAACGCATGTGCGAAGCTGCACATGCGTTTTTTTTCGTCCGGACTCGCGGCAACCTCCCGTTCGGTGAGTCCGGACGAAAAAAAATCCCGCCACCTGAGCCAGATGGCGGGACTGATTGAGTAGCGCTACTCAACCCACGGACACCACGTGAGTGTCCGGGTGGTGCTGGCCAGCCGAGATTACGGACGGCTGCCGGTCGGGAACGGCCACGCAGCTGCCGGGTTGAGCGCGGTCTTCACGCCCGATGCCGGCGCAACCGATGCAGTCGACGCGGTCGTTGCCGGCGCAGCCTTCTTCACGACGGCCTTCTTCGGAGCAGCAGCCTTCTTCGCCGGAGCAGCAGCCGCCTTCGCAGGGGCAGCCTTCTTGGCAGGCGCAGCCTTCTTCGCGGCAGCCTTCTTCGCAGGCGCGGCCTTCTTCGCAGCAGCCTTCTTCGCAGGCGCAGCCTTCTTCGCAGCTGCCTTCTTCGCCGGTGCTGCCTTCTTCGCAGCAACCTTCTTCACTGCGACTTTCTTGGCTGCAACCTTCTTCGCAGCGGCCTTCTTAGCCGGTGCTGCCTTCTTTGCAGCAACCTTCTTCACCGCGACTTTCTTCGCTGCGACCTTCTTTGCAGCAACCTTCTTCACCGCGACCTTCTTCGCTGCGACCTTCTTTGCAGCTGCCTTCTTCGCCGGTGCTGCCTTCTTCGCAGCAACCTTCTTCACGGCGACTTTCTTCGCTGCGACCTTCTTCACTGCAGCGGCCTTCTTCGCCGGAGCAGCAGCCTTCTTCGCAACGGTCTTCTTGGCAGCAACCTTCTTAGCAGCCGGTTTCTTCTTGGCAGTAGCCATGTTGTTCTCCTTCAGGTTCAGATGAGAGTCAGTTCAAACTACACCCTTCGTCAAAACCCGCTTCCCGCGGACGCTGTTCAGGACGTGCGCTTCGAAGCGGGCTATTCATCGGCGTACGCGGATACCACGCGCTTACGCTAATGAATACGGTATGGCGCGCGTGACCACTTGGCCTCGCGCGCCAAATCAAGTCGGTAGCCGGCGCACCTCGCGCCGCTACCCCTAATCGCTTGATCAAGCGGACCGCCACACGGCCGTCCGCTTTATCCGGAGGGAAGTTTGCCCATCCCACTGAAGGGTTCGCAAAGTGCCTGTCGTATCGTTGGGCCGTTAAGGCACCGGGCATGCTTTGCATCAGGCGTTCTTGCTCCTAAACCTTGGGCCGGGGCCGAGAGGCCACCGGCTGCTCACATCATGTGACGGGTTCGCTGCTGCGGGTTATTCCCAGGACAGCGCGCCCCCCGTCTGATACTCGATCACACGCGTCTCGAAGAAGTTGCGTTCCTTCTTCAGGTCGATCATCTCGCTCATCCACGGGAACGGGTTTTCCTCGTTCGGATACAGCGGGTCGAGGCCGATCTGCTGGCAACGGCGGTTGCTGATGAAGCGCAGATAGCTCTTGAACATCGACGCGTTCAGGCCCAGCACGCCGCGCGGCATCGTGTCCTCGGCGTAGCGGTACTCGAGTTCGACAGCCTGCTTGAACAGCTCGCGGATCTCGGCGCGGAATTCCGCGGTCCAGAGATGCGGATTCTCGAGCTTGATCTGGTTGATCAGGTCGATGCCGAAATTGCAGTGCATCGACTCGTCGCGCAGGATGTACTGATATTGCTCTGCAGCACCCGTCATCTTGTTCTGGCGGCCGAGTGCGAGGATCTGCGTGAACCCGACATAGAAGAACAGGCCTTCCATGATGCAGGCGAACACGATCAGCGACTTCAGCAGCTTCTGGTCCGCTTCGAGCGTGCCGGTCTTGAAGGCCGGATCCGTCAGCGTGTGGATGAACGGGATCAGGAATTCGTCCTTCGCGCGGATCGACGTGACCTCGTGGTACGCGTTGAAGATCTCGCCTTCGTCGAGACCGAGCGATTCGACAATATATTGGTACGCGTGCGTGTGGATCGCTTCCTCGAACGCCTGGCGCAGCAGGAACTGCCGGCACTCGGGCGCCGTGATGTGGCGGTACGTGCCGAGCACGATGTTGTTCGCCGCGAGCGAATCGGCCGTCACGAAGAAGCCGAGGTTGCGCTTCACGATGCGGCGCTCGTCCTCGGTCAGACCGTTCGGGTCCTTCCACAGTGCGATGTCGCGGGACATGTTGATTTCCTGCGGCATCCAGTGGTTCGCGCAACCGGCCAGATACTTTTCCCACGCCCACTTGTACTTGAACGGCACCAGCTGATTGACGTCAGTCTGGCCGTTGATGATGCGCTTGTCGGCGACATTGACCCGCGCTTCCGAACCGCCGGCGGGAACAGCCGATGCTTGCGGCGGCACCGCAAGATCGCCTTCGAAAATGTCACGGACCTGATGGGCGGCAGGCGTTGCCGCCTGCATTCCGACAGCCATCCCGGCGGAGGTGCGCATCGCGTTTTGCTGCGCTCCGCTCGCGGGGGTTACGGCAGTCTTCTCGTCATCCCAGTTGAGCATAAATTCTCACCATCAATTTAGAACGGTTTGTACCATCTTTTCCTGAGCGATAAAAGGGTTCGCTCACGAAAAATCCTTTTTTCGATTCGCGTTGCGACCTCGATACAACACTTTGAGCAACGCATCGTCGTTCATGCAGCGCGCGATGTGAGTCGCGCTTGTATCGCGAGGTGCGCTCGACGCATCGAACGCTGATCGAAACGCGACGTCGTCGGGGATGTTTCGATCGCTTGTCACTGCCTGCAACGCAGGTGCCGCGTTACAGATTCCTTATCATTTTTTTAGTTGAGAGCGGCGCACACTTCAACCTCGATCGGTCGTCGTGTGCGCCGCCGTTGCCTGCTTCTCAGGTCAGGCGCACTGCGTTACTGGCACGCTTCGCACTCGTCGAAGCCCGGATCGCCCGGACGCATCGTGCACACCGGACCGTCGGCCTCGACCGGCGCGAGCGCCGATGCCGCGTCGACTGCACCCGACGACGATGCCGCACCGCCTGCCGCGCCGAAGCCGCCGGCTGCGCCTTGCGCGCCGCCGCTGCTCGAGCCGCCACCCGTCGGCACTGCGTTCAGCGCGCCGTGTGCGACCGTCGACTTCTCGACGTGCGTCGCCGCCATCGTGCGGAGGTAGTAGGTCGTCTTCAGGCCGCGCAGCCATGCGAGCTTGTAGACCTCGTCGAGCTTCTTGCCCGACGCGCCGCCCATGTAGATGTTCAGCGACTGCGCCTGGTCGATCCACTTCTGGCGACGCGATGCCGCTTCGACCAGCCACGTCGGGTCGACTTCGAACGCGGTCGCGTAGATCGCACGCAGGTCGGCCGGGATGCGGTCGATGCGCGACAGCATGCCGTCGAAGTACTTCAGGTCGGCGACCATCACTTCGTCCCACAGGCCGCGTTCCTTCAGGTCGCGAACGAGGTACTCGTTCACCACCGTGAATTCGCCCGACAGGTTCGACTTCACGTACAGGTTCTGGAAGGTCGGCTCGATGCATGCCGACACGCCGATGATGTTCGAGATCGTCGCCGTCGGCGCGATCGCGACGCAGTTCGAGTTGCGCATGCCGTGCGTGGCGATCCGCGCACGCAGCGTCGTCCAGTCGAGCGATTCCGACGTGTCGACCTCGACGTAGCCGCCACGCGCTTCGGCCAGCAGCTTCAGCGTGTCCTGCGGGAGGATGCCGCGATCCCACAGCGAGCCGCGGTAGCTCGAGTAGCGGCCGCGCTCCTCGGCCAGTTCGGTCGACGCGTGGTACGCGTAGTAGCAGACGGCTTCCATCGAACGGTCGGCGAACTCGACCGCCGCTTCCGACGCGTACGGCGTACGCAGCAGGTGCAGGCAGTCCTGGAAGCCCATGATGCCCATGCCGACCGGGCGGTGCTTCAGGTTCGAGTTACGCGCCTTCGGCACCGCGTAGTAGTTGATGTCGATCACGTTGTCGAGCATGCGCATCGCGACGCTGATCGTGCGCTTCAGCTTGTCGTGGTCGAGCGCGTAGCTGCCGTCGGCCTGCTTCACCAGGTGGGCGACCAGGTTCACCGAGCCGAGGTTGCACACCGCGATTTCGGTGTCGCTCGTGTTCAGCGTGATTTCCGTGCACAGGTTCGACGAGTGGACGACGCCGACGTGCTGCTGCGGCGAGCGCACGTTGCACGGATCCTTGAACGTGATCCACGGGTGGCCCGTCTCGAACAGCATGCCGAGCATCTTGCGCCAGAGCTGCGCCGCCGGGACCTTCTTGAACAGCTTGATCTCGCCGCGCGCGACCTTGTCTTCGTAAGCCGTGTAAGCCTTCTCGAAATCGGCGCCGAACTTGTCGTGCAGGTCCGGACAGGTCGACGGCGAGAACAGCGTCCAGTCGCCGCCTTCCATCACGCGCTTCATGAACAGGTCGGGAATCCAGTTCGCCGTGTTCATGTCGTGCGTACGGCGACGGTCGTCACCGGTGTTCTTGCGCAGCTCGAGGAACTCCTCGATGTCGAGGTGCCACGATTCGAGGTACGCGCAGACCGCGCCCTTGCGCTTGCCGCCCTGGTTCACCGCGACGGCCGTGTCGTTCACGACCTTCAGGAACGGGACCACGCCTTGCGACTTGCCGTTCGTGCCCTTGATATGCGAGCCGAGTGCACGCACGCGCGTCCAGTCGTTGCCGAGGCCGCCGGCGAACTTCGACAGCAGCGCGTTTTCCTTCAGCGCTTCATAGATGCCGTCGAGATCGTCCGCGACCGTCGTCAGGTAGCACGACGACAGCTGCGAGCGGTGCGTGCCCGAATTGAACAGCGTCGGCGTCGAGCTCATGAAGTCGAAGCTCGACAGCACGTTGTAGAACTCGATCGCGCGCGTTTCGCGGTCGATCTCGTTCAGAGACAGGCCCATCGCGACGCGCATGAAGAATGCCTGCGGCATTTCGATGCGCGCGCCTTCGACGTGCAGGAAGTAGCGGTCGTACAGCGTCTGCAGGCCGAGGTAGCCGAACTGCAGGTCGCGGTTCGCGTCGAGCGCTTCGCCGAGGCGCTTCAGGTCGAACTGCAGCAGCTTGTCGTCGAGCAGGCCGGCGTCGACGCCGCGCTTCAGGAACTGCGGGAAGTATTCGGCGTAGCGGGCCGGCATCTCGGCCTGCACGACTTCCTCGCCGAGGATCTCGCGACGGATCGTGTGCAGCAGGATGCGGGCCGTGACCTGGCTGTATGCCGGATCCTTTTCGATCATCGTGCGCGCTGCGAGGATCGCCGAGTCGTAGACCTGGCTCATCGGCACGCCGTCGTACAGGTTCTTCACCGTTTCCGCGACGATCGGGTCAGGGTTAACCGCAGCGCCGAGGCCGTCGCATGCCGACACGATCAACGCACGCAGCGCGTTCAGGTCGAGCGGGCGCGTGACGCCGTTGTCGACGACGTTGATGCCGGTGCTCGCCTCGCCGCCCGCTGCCGCTGCTTCCTCGCCCGCATGCTGGCGCTCGAGGTGGCGCTTCTCGCGGTACAGCACGTACGCACGCGCGACGTTGTGCTCGCCGCCGCGCATCAGCGCGAGTTCGACCTGGTCCTGGATGTCTTCGATATGGAACGTACCGCCGTTCGGGCGGCTGCGCACGAGTGCGCGCACGACGTTGTGCGTCAGCTGTTCGACTTGCTCGCGCACGCGTGCCGATGCCGCGCCCTGCCCGCCGTTGACGGCCAGGAAAGCCTTGGTCACCGCGATCGCGATCTTCGAAGGTTCGAACGACACCACGCTGCCGTTGCGGCGGATCACCTTGTAGTCGGCGAACGTGGCCTGCGGCGCGAGCGCCTTCGCGCCCTGTTCGGTCCCGCCGAGCGGACGGCTCGAGGCGCTCTCGTACTGGGACGTCGCGTTGTCGGTGGTTTGCATGTGCAAAGCTCCTGGTGTTGGATGGTGCGGAGAGAACCGCGGATTAAAACGAACGCTGCGCAATGCGGTGCGCGAGCGGTAAGAGGCGAGCGATGCGCCGGGGAAGCCGGTTCGGTCGATGCGCGACAACCTGGCCGGTCGTGTGCTTCGTCATGTCTACCCTGCCCCGTCGATGTTCGCTGCGCTGATCGCGACGCCCGGACCGCCCGGCCTGGCGCGCCGCCCTGAGAACCCTGTCCGCCGGCGTTGCCCGCCGGCCGGTGCCGCTCGGGTTTCCCCTGCGGCACACACTATATCTAGTACAGAACTACTCAACTGGCACCAAGTATAGTGGACATTCGGACGAGGTCAAAACGGATAATTTGCGATGAAGGTCTTGACATCGCGCACGCGCAGACACGACAAGGCATTGGTCGGAGAAAAAACTTTCTCCGCTCAAAAAACCCCGCGATCAGTGCTGACGGAAAGGAAAGTATTCGGCGGAAAACCCGGCATCGCTCGCGAAGCGTTGCCAATCGAAGTGCGGGCCGGGGTCGGTCTTGCGGCCCGGCGCGACGTCCGAGTGCCCGGCGAACGCGTCGACCGGATAGTGCTCGGCGAGCGTGCGGGAGAGCGCGGCCAGGACCGCGTATTGCGCGTCGTCGAACGGCACGTCGTCCGCGCCTTCGAGCTCGATGCCGATCGAGAAGTCGTTGCAGCGCGTGCGGCCGAAGAACTCGGACGAACCCGCGTGCCATGCGCGCTCGTCGCACGACACGAACTGCACGAGTTCGCCGCCGCGGCGGATCAGGAAGTGCGCGGAGACACGCACGCCGCGCAGGTGGCTCTGGTAATAAGGGTGCGCATCGCAGTCGAGGCGATTGAGGAACAGCGACTCGATCGCGTCGCCGCCGAATTCACCGGGCGGCAGGCTGATGTTGTGGACGACCACGAGCGTCGGCACCGCACCCGCGGGCCGCACCTCGAAGTTCGGCGACGGCGCATGGCGCGCTTCGCGCACCCAGCCGTTCGCATCGACCGACAGCACCGGCGCGTCGCTCATCGCGCGTCGTGACCGCTTGCGCGCGCGGCGTGGCGCTGCGCGTGCTCGGCGCTGCAGAAGTAGTCGCCGCCCGCGGCGATCGCATCGCCCTTCGGCGCATGCACGCCGCATTCGGCACAGCGCACCATCGGCTCGGGCAGCGAGCGCGCTTCGCCGTTCGGACGGGCCGCGCCGGGACCGCCGGCGCCGGGCGCGCCGTCGTAGCCGGCGCCGCGGCCGGTGCGCGCCTGCGCGTGCTCCTGCGCCTGGCGCAGCTTGCGCGCGAGCCACGAACCCGCGAAGAAGAGAAGGATCAGGAGAAGAATCTGTCGCATCGGAAACCTGCGTTCAAACCACGGAACGGTGCAGCAGCACCTCGAAAACGAACCGGCTGCCGACATACGCGAGCAGCAGCGCGGCGAACGACACGAGCACCCAGCGCGCGGCGCCGCGGCCGCGCCAGCCCGACGTCTTGCGCGCGACCAGCAGGCCGCCGAACATCAGCCACGACAGGATCGCGAACACGGTCTTGTGGTCGAGGCGCAGCGCGCGCGCGTCGACCTGCTCGCTGAACAGGATGCCCGACGCGAGCGTCAGCGTGAGCAGCACGAAGCCGGCACCGATCAGGCGGAACAGCAGCTTCTCGAGCGTGAGCAGCGGCGGCAGCGTTTCGAGCCAGCTCGCGATCCAGCCCGTCGAGCCGTCGCGCCCGCCGCTCCTCAGCGACTGCAGCCGCCGCTCGACCATCAGCATCAGGACCGCATGCAGCGCGGCGATCGCGAACAGGCCGTACGCGATGTTCGCGATCAGGAAGTGCAGCTTGAACAGCGGCGCTGCGGCATAAGGAAGCACCCGCACGCCGCCGAACACGAGCGGCAGCAGCGACGCGCCGCACGCGAGCGGCAGGACCAGCAGGCGCAGGCTGTCGAGCGGGAAGAAGAAACTCTCGATCCAGTAGATGCCGGCGCCGAGCCAGAACATCGCAGACAGCGCGAACGCGAAGCCGAACACCATCGAGTCGTTCGGAAAGATCGTCATGTGGAGCAGCACGCCGTGCGCGACGAGCGCGGCGAACAGCAGCGCGCGGCCGGCCCCGCTCATCCCGGACGCGGCGGACGCGGGAACCGGCACGGCCGGCACGCTCGCGACGAGCGGCGTCGCGCCCTGGCGATGCGTGCGCCAGCCTGCGACGGCGAGGCCGCCGTACAGGAATGCGGTGAGGGCATACAGTACAATATCCATGTTCGAAGTTTACACTAGGCCCCCTTCCCGCGACGGCTCCCTTTGTTCGGTTCCGCCGCGCCTTCGGGCCCCACTGTCCAACGCTCCCCATGCTCGACAATCTCACCCAACGGATGGCGCGCGTCGTCAAGACGCTGCGCGGCGAAGCCCGGCTCACCGAGGCGAACACCCAGGAGATGCTCCGCGAGGTGCGTCTCGCGCTGCTGGAGGCCGACGTCTCGCTGCCGGTCGTCCGCGAATTCATCGCCAAGGTCAAGGAAAAGGCGCTCGGCGAAGAAGTGATCAGCAGCCTGTCGCCGGGCCAGGCGCTCGTCGGCGTGGTCCAGAAGGAACTGACCGCCGTGATCGGCGGCGACTACGAAGGCAAGGCCGCCGAGCTGAACCTCGCGGTCACGCCGCCCGCCGTGATCCTGATGGCCGGCCTGCAGGGCGCGGGCAAGACCACGACCGCCGGCAAGCTCGCGAAGCTGCTGCGCGAGAAGTACAAGAAGAAGGTGCTGACGGTGTCGTGCGACGTGTATCGCCCGGCCGCGATCATGCAGCTGAAAACGGTGAGCGAACAGGTCGGCGCCGACTTCTTCCCGTCCACGCCCGACCAGAAGCCCGTCGACATCGCGGTCGCGGCCGTCGACTGGGCGAAGCGCCACTACCATGACGTGCTGATCGTCGACACGGCCGGCCGCCTCGGTATCGACGAGGCGATGATGCAGGAAATCGCCGCGCTGCACGGCACGCTGAAGCCCGCCGAAACGCTGTTCGTCGTCGACGCGATGCTCGGCCAGGATGCGGTCAATACCGCGAAGGCGTTCAACGACACGCTGCCGCTCACCGGCGTCGTGCTGACCAAGCTCGACGGCGACTCGCGCGGCGGTGCCGCACTGTCGGTGCGTCACATCACGGGCAAGCCGATCAAGTTCGTCGGTGTCGCCGAGAAGCTCGACGGCCTGGAAGTGTTCCACCCCGACCGGATGGCGAACCGGATCCTCGGCATGGGCGACATCCTCGCGCTCGTCGAGGAAGCCCAGCGCGGCGTCGACATGCAGGCCGCGCAGAAGCTCGCCGACAAGGTCAAGAAAGGCGGCGACTTCGACCTGAACGATTTCCGCGCGCAGATCTCGCAGATGAAGAACATGGGCGGCCTGTCGTCGCTGATGGATAAACTCCCCGCGCAGTTCCAGCAGGCGGCCGCCGGCGCCGACATGGGCCAGGCCGAGAAGTCGATCCGCCGGATGGAAGGCATCATCAGCTCGATGACGCCCGCCGAGCGCGCGAAACCCGAAATCATCAAGGCGACGCGCAAGCGCCGCATTGCAGCCGGCGCGGGCGTGCCGGTGCAGGAAGTCAACCGGATGCTGAACCAGTACGACCAGATGCGTACGATGATGAAGAAGCTGAAGGGCGGCAACATGCAGAAGATGATGCGCGGCCTGAAGGGCATGATGCCCGGCATGCGCTGATTCCGCCCGTCGGCCGGCGCGCGGGTTTTTGCTGTAGCGCGCGCCCGCCGTTCTGCTTCATTCTTATTTGTATACCGACTGCCCGCCAGAACACATGAACCGCGAAGAAGCCCTCCACATTTTCAACCACTCCGAAGAGATCGTGTCGGCCGATGCCGTCAACGCGTCGATCTCCAAGATGGCCGACGCGATCCGCGCCGAGATCGGCGACGCGTTCCCGCTCGTTCTCTCGGTGATGGGCGGCGCCGCGGTGTTTACCGGGATGCTGCTGCCGCATCTCGATTTCCCGCTCGAATTCGACTACATCCACCTGACCCGCTACCGCAACACGACGCAGGGCAGCCCGGAGATGCACTGGCGCGTCGCGCCGCGCGAATCGGTGAAGGACCGCATCGTGCTCGTGCTCGACGACATCCTCGATGAAGGCGAGACGATGGCCGCGATCCGCGACCGCATCCTGGACATGGGCGCGAAGCGCTTCATGTCGGCCGTGCTGTGCGAGAAGACGCTCGCGAAGGCGAAGCCGCTGCACCCCGACTTCTGCGGCTTCTCGGTGCCGGACCGCTACGTGTTCGGCTGCGGGATGGACGCCAAGGGCTACTGGCGCAACCTGCCGACGATCCGCGCGCTGACCGCCCAGGTCTGATCGCCGCCCTGCCCGCCCCATAAGAAAAGCGGCGCTCCGGTTTCCCGAAGCGCCGCTTTTTTCGTGCGCGTGCCGCCTGCCTTATGCCCGCCTTATAGCTGGTGCACGAACGCGCGGATGCCGGCCAGCAGCATCTCGACCGAGATCGCGACGAGCACGAGGCCCATCAGCCGCTCGAACGCCGCGACCGTCCGCTCGCCGAGCCACTGCTGGATCCGTTCGGCCAGTACCAGCGTGATCGCGCAGACGATCATCGTGACGGTCAGCGCGCCGACCCATTCGAGCATCTTGCCGGGCGCCTGCGACGTCAGCAGCATGACCGTCGCCAGCGCGGACGGCCCGGCCAGCGCCGGAATCGCGAGCGGCACGATGAACGGTTCGCCGCCCGCGCGCGGATCGCTGCCGAGCGCACCGTCCGGGTGCGGGAAGATCATCCGCAGCGCGATCAGGAACAGCACGATCCCGCCGCCGAGCCGCAACGACAGGTCGGTGAGGTTCATCATCCGCAGGAAGCGGTCGCCGACCACCATGAAGAACAGCAGGATCACGAACGCGATCCCCACTTCACGCAGGATCAGCTTCACGCGCCGCTCGCGCGGCACATCCCGCATCGCCGTAATGAACAGCGGGATGTTGCCGAGCGGATCGGTGATCAACACCAGGAGCACGGTGGCCGACAGGAACGTGTATTCCATCGTGTCCCCCGGTCGCCGTGCTCAGCGTGCGAGCGCGGCGCGGATCTTCTCCGCGACCGTCGCCGCAGCCGCGTCGGCCGGCAGCAGCGTCGCTTCGGCGTCGCGGCGGCCCTGGTACTCGATCTTGCCTTCCTTCAGGCCGCGCTCGCCGATCACGAGACGGTGCGGCACGCCGATCAGCTCCCAGTCGGCGAACATCACGCCCGGGCGCTCGCCGCGGTCGTCGAGGATCACGTCGATGCCGGCCGCGACGAGTTCCGCGTACAGCTTGTCGGCCGTTTCGCGCACCATCTCGCTGCGGTCGTAGCCCATCGGGCACAGCACGACTTCGAACGGCGCGATCGACTCGGGCCAGATGATGCCCTTGTCGTCGAAGTTCTGTTCGATCGCCGCGCCGAGAATGCGCGTGACGCCGACGCCGTAGCAGCCCATCAGCATCGGCTGCGGCTTGCCCGACTCATCGAGGAACGTCGCACCCATCGCTTCCGAGTACTTGGTGCCGAGCTGGAACACGTGGCCGACTTCGATGCCGCGGCAGATGTCGATCACGCCCTTGCCGTCCGGCGACGCGTCGCCCTTCTTCACGTTGCGCACGTCGGCGATGTCCGGTTCCGGCAGGTCGCGGCCCCAGTTCACGCCGGCGATGTGATAGTCGACCTCGTTCGCGCCGACGACGAAATCGCTCATGTTCGCGACCGTGCGGTCCGCGATCACCTTCACCGGCTTCTTCGTGCCGACCGGGCCGAGATAGCCCGGCGGCGTGCCGAACCACTCGACGATTTCCTGCTCGGTCGCGAAGCGGTGGTTCTTCAGCCCCGGCAGCTTCGACACCTTGATCTCGTTCAGGTCGTGGTCGCCGCGCAGCATCACGAGCCAGATCGTCGGCTCGGCGCCTTCGTTGTCGGTCGCGAGCACGATCGACTTGATCGTGCGCTCGAGCGGGATCGCCAGCAGTTCGGCGACGGCTTCGCACTTCGCCTTGCCGGGCGTCGCGACCTTTTGCATCGCTTCGGCCGGCGCGGCGCGCTCAGGCGTCAGCGGCAGCGCTTCGGCGGCCTCGATGTTCGCCGCGAACTCGGAAGTCGGGCAGTAGGCGATCGCGTCCTCGCCGGTATCGGCGATCACGTGGAATTCGTGCGAGAAGTTGCCGCCGATCGAGCCGCCGTCGGCCGCGACCGCACGGAACTCGAGGCCGAGGCGCGTGAAGATGCGCACGTACGCGTCGTACATCTTGCGATACGACTCGTTCAGGCCGGCTGCGTCCTTGTCGAACGAATACGCGTCCTTCATGATGAATTCGCGGCCGCGCATCACGCCGAAGCGCGGACGGATCTCGTCGCGGAACTTCGTCTGGATCTGGTAGAAGTTCACCGGCATCTGCCGGTAGCTCTTGATCTGGTTGCGCGCGATGTCGGTGATGACTTCCTCGTGCGTCGGCCCGATCACGAAGTCGTTGTCCTTGCGGTCCTTGAAGCGCAGAAGCTCGGGGCCGTACTGTTCCCAGCGGCCCGACTCCTGCCACAGCTCGGCCGGCTGCACGGCCGGCATCAGCAGCTCGATGGCGCCCGCCCGGTTCATTTCCTCGCGCACGATCGCCTCGACCTTGCGAATCGAACGCAGGCCGACCGGCAGGTAGTTATAGATGCCGCCGGCGACGCGACGGATCATGCCGGCGCGGACCATCAGCTTGTGGCTGACGATCTCTGCGTCGGCGGGAGCTTCTTTCAGGGTGCCGATAAAGAAACGGGAAGCTTTCATGCGGACGGTTCCAAAAACGGCGCCCCCAGGCGGGGCGCCCGAAAAAGTTTCAAGGTGAAAAAGCTGCGCGCGGCGAACAACGAGGGACGACGATGGCGCAGATGACTTAGCAGACTAATCAGGGACAATTCAGCCGGTGCACCCCGCGCGGATTCGCTCCGTCACGGTGCGCAGCGCCCGTTATCTGTTTATAATCAAAGCAATTTTAAAGGATTCGAAGGTGGTTGTATGCTGGATCGTGAAGGCTTTCGCCCGAACGTCGGCATCATCCTCTTGAACGCGCGCAACGAGGTGTTTTGGGGCAAGCGGCTCCGCGAGCATTCCTGGCAGTTTCCTCAAGGTGGGATCAAGTACGGCGAGACCCCCATGCAGGCGATGTACCGGGAACTGCACGAGGAGACGGGCCTGCATCCGGAACACGTCAAGATAATCGGCCGCACTCGCGACTGGTTGCGTTACGAGGTGCCTGACAAGTTCATCAAACGCGAAGTACGCGGTCATTACCGCGGCCAGAAGCAGATCTGGTTCCTGCTGCGGATGGTTGGACGCGATTGCGACATTTGCTTGCGCGCGACCGACCACCCGGAGTTCGATGCGTGGCGCTGGAACGAGTACTGGGTACCGCTCGATGCGGTGATCGAGTTCAAGCGGGATGTCTATCAGTTGGCGCTGACGGAACTGTCGCGCTTCCTGCGCCGCCCGGCGCAGCGAGCCGAGAAGCCGCGCGGGCCGCGAATGTCGCGCTATCCACGCGTCATTGGCGTACAGGCCCAGCAGACGCTGACGATTGTCGACGCATCGGTAGTCTGTTCGGAGATCGAAGTGGAGGCGAGCACGCTCGACGAGATGCCGCCCCACGTGATCGTCGGCAAATGACGAGTCGGACTGCATGACCGGGCGCGACCTTGGTGTCGCGCCCTTTTTTTACGAGGAATGCATATTGAAAGCGATTGCTCTCGCGCTCGCATCGATCGCCGCGATGGCTGCCCTGGCCGGCTGCGCGAATTCGAAAGCGCCGTCCAACAAGGACGACAGCGAATTCGTGTACCTGCTCGACCGCCAAGGGACCTGGAAGGAAAACACGGTCGACACGCTGCCGCCGCTGCCGCAAACGGGCGACCTGCTGCCGTTCAACGTGTCGCAGAACACGCCGCTCAAGTTCTTCGTCGATGCGAAATCGCTCGACGTCGGCACCGATGGCGTCGTGCGCTACGCGGTCGTCATCACGAGCCCGGCCGGCGCACGCAACGTGAACTACGAAGGCATCCGCTGCGACACCTACGAATGGCGCCAGTACGCCGGCCTGAACTCGGACCACGACGGCTGGGATCGTACGGTCGAGAACGACTGGCGGCGCATCGAGAACGGCGAGCTGAACGCCTACCACTCCGCGCTCTATCAGGACTACTTCTGCTCGAACAAGATGCCGCAAGGCTCGACCCGGCAGATCCTGGAAAACATCCGGTTCCATCGCACCGCGATGACGCAGCTGCGCTGACGACACACGATGCGGGTGGCCCGCATCGTCCCGTCGCAATTAGAAAGCCCGCATCGCGCGGGCTTTTTTGTCGGACTGCCTGAACTGCCGATACCGTGGCCGGCGATCAGACGAGCACGAGGTTGTCGCGGTGGATCAGTTCGGGTTCCAGCATGTAGCCAAGCACCGTCTCGATCTCACCGCTCGGCTTGCGGTGAATCAGTTTCGTTTCCGCGCTGCTGTAGTTCGTGAGCCCGCGCGCCACTTCGCGCCCGTCAGGGCCGACGCACGCGATCACCTCGCCGCGCGCGAACGCGCCCTGCACGTCGATCACGCCGATCGGCAGCAGGCTCTTGCCGCCGGCCGTCAGCTTCTCGACCGCGCCGGCATCGATCACGACATGGCCGCGCACCTGCAGATGGTCGGCCATCCATTGCTTGCGTGCCGCCATCCGCGCGGTGCGCGCGATCAGCTGCGTGCCGATCGCCTCGCCGGCCGCCAGGCGAACGAGCACGTCCGGCTCGCGGCCGCTCGCGATCACGGTATTCGCGCCGCTGTGTGCCGCGCGCTTCGCCGCGAGGATCTTCGTCAGCATCCCGCCGCGACCGAGGCTCGAACCGGCGCCGCCAGCCATCGCCTCGAGCTCCGGCGCGCCGGCATTGGCCTCGGCGACGAGCGTCGCGTTCGGGTCCTTGCGGGGATCGGCCGTGAACAGCCCGGTCTGGTCGGTCAGGATGATCAGCGCATCGCCTTCGATCAGGTTCGCGACGAGCGCGCCGAGCGTGTCGTTGTCGCCGAACTTGATTTCGTCGGTGACGACCGTGTCGTTCTCGTTGATGATCGGAACGACACCGAGCCGCAGCAGCGTGAGCAGCGTCGAACGCGCATTCAGGTAGCGCTCGCGATCGGCCAGGTCGGCATGCGTGAGCAGGATCTGCGCGGTGCGGATGTCGTGCTCGGTGAAGCGGCTCTCATAGACCTGCGCGAGCCCCATCTGGCCGACCGCCGCAGCAGCCTGCAACTCGTCGATTTCCCGCGGCCGCTTGCTCCAGCCGAGCCGCTGCATCCCTTCGGCAATCGCCCCCGAACTGACGAGCACGACTTCCTTGCCCTGCGCGCGCAACGCGGCGATCTGGGCTGCCCAGCGGCCGATTGCAGCATGATCGAGCCCCTTGCCGTCGTTGGTCACGAGGCTGGAACCCACCTTCACCACCAATCGCTTCGAATCCGCGATGATCGAACGCATCCTGCACTGTCTCCTGTATCTGATGCCTGCCCGGCCGGGCGCGATTGAACGCCGGCGCCGGACGGCACGCCCGGCGCGTTCAGGAACCGCTCAGGCGTCGTCGCCCGGCGTCGCACCGCCGTCTGCCGGCGGCGCATCGCGGAAACGCACGTCCGCCGCGAGATCTTCCGCCTCCGCCGCACGGTGAGCGTCCGAATGTTCGGACAGGTAATCGTAGATCGCGTAGCACAGCGCTTCGCAGCCCTGGCCCGTCAACGCCGAAATCTCGAACACGGGGCCGTCCCAGCCGAAACGATCGAGGAAATCGGCGACGCGCGCCTCGCGCTCGTCTTCCGGCACCATGTCCAGTTTGTTGAGCACGAGCCAGCGCGGTTTCTCGTACAGCGCCTCGTCGTACTTGCGCAGCTCGCCGACGATCGCGGTCGCTTCCGCGACCGGATCGACGCTTTCGTCGAACGGTGCGAGATCGACCAGATGCAGCAGCACGCCGGTCCGCTGCAGGTGGCGCAGGAACTGGTGGCCAAGGCCCGCGCCTTCCGCCGCGCCCTCGATCAGCCCCGGGATGTCGGCGATCACGAAGCTCTTGCTCGGGCCGACGCGCACCACGCCGAGATTCGGCGCGAGCGTCGTGAACGGGTAGTCGGCGATCTTCGGCCGCGCATTCGACACCGACGAGATGAACGTCGACTTGCCTGCGTTCGGCATGCCGAGCAGGCCGACGTCGGCGAGCACCTTCAGCTCGAGCTTCAGCATGCGCCGCTCGCCCGGCTTGCCGTCCGTCTTCTGGCGCGGCGCACGGTTCGTGCTCGACTTGAAATGCAGGTTGCCGAGGCCGCCGGAGCCGCCCTGGGCAAGCATCACCTGCTGGTCGTGCTCGGTCAGGTCGGCGATCAGCTCGCCGGTATCCATGTCGGTGATGATCGTGCCGACCGGCATGCGCAGCGTGACGTCGTCGCCGCCCTTGCCGTAGCAATCCGAGCCGCGGCCGTTTTCGCCGTTGCGCGCGAGATGCTTCTTCGCGTATCGGTAGTCGATCAGCGTGTTGATGTTGCGGTCGGCGATCGCGTAGACGCTACCGCCCCGGCCGCCGTCGCCGCCGTCCGGCCCGCCGAACGGGACGAACTTCTCGCGGCGCATCGACGCGCTGCCATCGCCTCCGTCGCCGGCGATGACTTCGATTCGTGCTTCGTCAATGAACTTCATTCGTCACTCCGCCCAGTATTTCCGCTATTGTGCCGCGCGCCGGCACGCTTGAACAATCTGCCATTCGGCCGATCGTGCGCCGGTTGCGCGAGGGTCGCCGGCACGCACCTGCGCCCGGCGACCAAATAAAAAAAGGCCCCGCGAAGACTGCGGGGCCTTTCGGCTACGAAGCCCGTGGGTGCCTGACTTAGGCAGCCGCCGGGACGACGATGACCAGATGCTTCTTGTCCGCGCCCTTCGTCGCGAACTTGACGTGACCGTCGACCAGCGCGAACAGGGTGTGATCCTTGCCCATGCCGACGTTCTCGCCTGCGTGCATACGCGTACCGCGCTGACGCACGATGATGCCGCCGGCATTGATTGCCTGGCCGCCGTACACTTTCACGCCGAGACGTTTCGACTCGGAGTCGCGGCCGTTCCGGGAAGAGCCGCCTGCCTTTTTGTGTGCCATCTGATTGCTCCTTAACCGAGGCGCTTACGCGTTGATCGCGTCGATGCGCAGCTCAGTGTAGTTCTGGCGGTGGCCGCCATGCTTTTGGTAGTGCTTCCGGCGACGCATCTTGAAGATGGTGACCTTGGCATGACGACCGTGCGACACAACGGTGGCCTTGACGGAAGCCCCACTGACCAGCGGCGTACCGAACTTAATCGATTCGCCTTCGCCCACTGCGAGAACCTGGTCGAGCGTGATTTCAGCGTCAATGTCAGCCGGTATCTGTTCTACTTTGAGTTTTTCGCCAACGGCAACCTTGTACTGCTTGCCGCCGGTTTTTATGACCGCGTACATTGAGAACCTCACTCTGGATCCAATTTTTCCGCACACCACGCGCGGAAAACACGTGATTATACATGGGGTTAGCACCGAAGTCAAAACCGATCGACGATTGCCGCGCGCGGGCCCTGGCCGGACGGCCAAAATCGCAGTGCCGGCACGTCTGACAGACCGGGATTTCGCGGATTCGACTTATAATCCGCCGCATCACCCAATTCCATCATCATGTCGTCGTCCACCGCCTCCCCCACCCTCAGCGCCGCCCACCTGCTCGCCCCGATCACCAGCGACATGGAGCAGGTGAATCGCGTTATCCGGCAAAGCCTCGCGTCCGACGTGCTGCTGATCAACCAGATCGCCGAGTACATCATCGGCGCGGGCGGCAAGCGGCTGCGTCCGGCGTTGCTGCTGCTCGTCGCCGGCGCGCTCGGCGAAACGTCGCACCAGCGGCACGTGCTGGCCGCCGTCGTCGAGTTCATCCACACGGCCACGCTGCTGCATGACGACGTCGTCGACGAATCCGAGCTGCGCCGCGGCCGCCAGACCGCCAATGCGCTGTTCGGCAACGCGGCGAGCGTGCTGGTAGGCGATTACCTCTACTCGCGCTCGTTCGAGATGATGGTCGGTGTCGGCAAGATGCGCGTGATGGAGATCCTGTCCGAAGCGACGACGATCATTTCGGAAGGCGAGGTGCTGCAGCTCCTCAACATGCACGACGCGGACGTCGACGAAACGCGCTACATGCAGGTGATCCGCTACAAGACGGCGAAGCTGTTCGAAGCGTCGGCCCGCCTGGGCGCGGTGCTCGCGGGCGCCGATGCGCCGACCGAAGCCGCCGCCGCCGAATACGGCCGCCGGATCGGCACCGCGTTCCAGATCATGGACGACTGGCTCGACTACGCGGGCACCGTCGAGGCCATGGGCAAGAATGCCGGCGACGACCTGCGCGAAGGCAAGCCGACGCTGCCGCTCATCTATTTGATCGAACGCGGCACGCCCGAGCAATCGGCGCTGGCGCGCGAGGCGATCGAACAGGGCGGCACCGATCGCTTCGACACGATCTTCGAGGCGATCACGCGCTCAGGCGCGCTCGACCACACGCTCGAATGCGCACGCCAGGAAGCGCAGGCGGCAGCAGCGGCGATTGCCGCGTTCCCCGATTCGATCTACAAGGAAAGCCTGCTCGGGCTGTGCTCGTACTCGACGTCGCGGCAGTCGTGAGCGCGCGGCAAACAGGAAGCGATGCCTTGTCCCGAAAATTTTCTTCACCAAAGTATTCCCTTTTAGAAAAAACATCGTTATAGTTACGTTCTTGCTTGAGACGACGCAGAAATCTTCACGAAGACGGCGAAGTCCGAAGAGTAAAAATCGGGGTGTAGCTTAGCCTGGTAGAGCGCTACGTTCGGGACGTAGAGGCCGGAGGTTCGAATCCTCTCACCCCGACCAGATTTTTAAAAAACCGTGCACCCTGTGCGCGGTTTTTTTTTGCCCGGCCGCCGCAGGCCCCTCGTGTCGCGCACGACACATCGCCGTCGCCGGCCTCTGCTATATTTCCTCCATCCCTGTCCTTCACTGCCCATTCCGACGCGTGGACCAAATTCCCTTATGGGCGCAAATCGGCGCCGTCTTCCTGCTTCTCCTCTGTTCCAGCTTCTTTTCGATTTCCGAGACCGCGATGATGGCGCTCAACCGCCATCGGCTGAAGCATCTCGCCGGCCAGGGCGCACTCGGCGCGAAAACCACGCAAGGGCTGCTCACGCGCACTGACCTGCTGCTCAGCGTGATCCTGATCGGCAACAACCTGTTCAACACGATCATCCCGGTCCTGACGACGTCGCTCGCGCTGCATACGTTCGGCCGCAACAACGTCGCGCTGTCGATCGCGACCGGCATCGTCGCGTTCCTGATCATCGTGTTCGCGGAAATCGCGCCGAAGATCGTCGGCGCGACCTTCCCCGAACGCATCGCACTGCCCGCGAGCCTCGTGATCGCGCCGTTGATGCGCGTGTTCAAGCCGGTCGTCTGGTTCGTCAACGCGCTTGCGAACGGCGTGCTGTGGGTGCTGCGCATCAACACGAAGAAGGGCCGCGACCAGCGGATGTCTGCCGACGAGCTGCGCGCCATCGTGCTCGAGTCGAGCAGCTTCATGCCGACCAAGCATCGCAGCATCCTGCTCAACCTGTTCGATCTCGAGAACATCACGGTCGACGACGTGATGGTGCCGCGCCGCCAGATCGAGTCGCTCAACTTCTACGCGCCGCTCGACGACGTCCTGCACCAGCTCGAGACCTGCTATCACAACCGGCTCGTCGTCTACGAAGGCGACATCGACAAGGTGCTCGGCGTGCTGCATGTACGCAAGACGCTCACCGCGCTGCACAACCAGGAGTTCGACCGCGAGACGCTGCGCACGCTGCTCGCCGAGCCGTACTACGTGCCGTCGGGCACGCCGGTGGTCCAGCAGCTCCAGTTCTTCCAGGAAACGCGGCAGCGAACGGCGCTCGTCGTCAACGAGTACGGCGAGCTCGAAGGGCTCGTCACACCCGAAGACATCATCGAGGAACTGATCGGCGAATTCACGACGTCGATGCCGCGCAGCGAACGCGCGGGCGGCTGGGACGAGAACGGCGAATGCATCGTGTCGGCCAGCATGCCGCTGCGCGAACTGAACCGCTGGCTGCACCTGAAGCTGCCGACCGACGGGCCGAAGACGCTGAACGGACTGGTGCTCGAAATCCTCGAGGAAATTCCGGAAGACGACGTGTGCCTGAAGATCGGCGACGTGATGCTCGAGGTGATGCGCAGCGACGACCAGGCCGTGCGCACGGTCAAGCTCTTCAAGCCGCGCGGCTCGCGCACCGCACGCGCCACCGGCCGATAGCCGAACGGCCGACTGCCGGCGCCGCCCGCGACGCGCGACCATCTGCATGTCACGGTCAACAGGCGGCCAGCGTGCCGGCTCACATGCATTTCCCTCCTCCCGGGGCGCCGCTGCACACGCAGTCGTCGCCCGCCCGCTCCGACGCGCCGCCTGCCGCCGCGCCTCATGCACTCGATGCGGCCCAGCTCGACGATGCACCGGCCGTGCGACTGCTGACGGACACGCTGCACGCGGCACGCGTGCGCGACGCATCCGACATCCACGTCGAACCGTTCGAAACCGGCTGGCGCATCCGCCTGCGCATCGACGGCGTGCTGCACGAGCATGCGCGACCGCCCGTGCACCTGCGCGACGCGCTCGTCACGCGAATCAAGGTGCTCGCGCGCATGGACATCGCCGAACGGCGGCTCCCGCAGGACGGCAGGCTACGCATCGCGATCGACGGCGGCACGCGCGGCGACTATCGCGTCAGTTCGCTGCCCACGCTGTTCGGCGAAAAGCTCGTGCTGCGGCGCCTCGAAACGCTGCCGGCCGATCTCACGCTCGCCCGTCTCGGCTTCGACACGCAGCAGGCCGCCGCGATGGAGGCCGCGATACGCGCACCGCACGGCCTCGTGCTCGTCACGGGCCCGACCGGCAGCGGCAAGACGCTGTCGCTGTACTGCGCACTGCAGATGCTCGATCGCGACGCACACAACGTCTGCACCGTCGAGGACCCCGCCGAGATCCAGCTCGACGGGATCAACCAGGTCGGCGTCGCCGACAAGGCCGGGCTCACGTTCGCGACGGCGCTGCGTGCGCTGTTGCGGCAGGATCCGGACATCATCATGGTCGGCGAGATACGCGATGCGGAAACGGCAGACGTCGCGATCAAGGCCGCGCAGACCGGCCATCTCGTGCTGTCGACGCTGCACACGAACGACGCGCCGGCCGCCATCGCGCGGATGCTCGACATCGGCGTCGCGCCGTACAACCTCGCGGCCGCGCTGCAGCTCGTCACCGCGCAGCGCCTGGTCCGGCGCCTGTGCGCCGCGTGCCGTGTCCCTTCGGACGCATCGGCGCGCGTGCTGCAGGAAGCCGGCTGCGACCCGGCGGCCCTGGCAGGCGGATGGAGGCCGTTCGTCGCACGCGGCTGCACCGCCTGTCACGGGATCGGCTATCGCGGCCGCATCGGGCTGCATCAGACGATGCCGGTCTCGCCGGAACTGGCGGAGCGCATCGTCGCACGGGCGAGCGTCGGCGAGCTCGCGCAATGCGCGGCGGCCGACGGCGTGCGCAACCTGCGAGACGCGGCATTCGCCCGCGTGCGGGACGGCACGACGAGCATCGCGGAAGCCGTCGCCGCCACGCCCGCGGCATGAGCATGCCCACGCCGCCGCGCGAAACCCGCTTCGCCTGGCGCGGCCGCCGTCGCGACGGCACACCGCGCCGCGGCACGGTCATCGCCTTCGACGCCGCAGCCGCGCGTGCCACACTCGCGCGTGACGGCATCGCGGTGCTGTCGCTCGACGTCCGCGGGCCGGCCCGGCCGCCGGCGGCCGGCGCCCGGGAGATCACGCGTTTCACGCGCCAGCTCGCGAGCCTGTTGCAGGCCGGGCTGCCGCTTGCACCGTCGCTCGAAATGCTCTCGCGTACACGGTCGCACGACGGCCTGCCGCGCATCGCCGCGGGCCTCGCGCGGGAAATCGTCGGCGGCCGGCGCTTCGCCGAGGCACTCGCACGCTATCCGTCGCAGTTCGGCACGCTGTACCGCCAGTTGATCGAAGTCGGCGAGGCGTCCGGCTCGCTCGGCATCGTGCTGACACGTGTCGCGGAACACCGCGAGCGCGCCGATGCGCAATGGCGCAAGCTGCGGGCCGCCCTCGCGTATCCGGCCGCCGTCATCCTGTTCGCGCTCGCGATCTCGGCGGCATTGATGGTGTGGGTCGTGCCGACGCTCCGGCAGATCTTCGACGGCTTCGGTGCCGCCCTGCCGGCACCGACCCGCGCCCTGCTCGCGCTCTCCTCCGCGCTGTCGGCGTGGGGCGGCGTGCTCACCGCCGGCACGGCGGCAGCAGCGCTTGCCGCGCATCACGCGCTTCGACGGTCGGCGCCGTTGCGCCATGCGGTCGCGCGGCGCCTGCTGCATGCCCCGCTGGCAGGCAGCGCGCTCGAACGGTATGCGGCCGCACGCTGGTGCCGTTCGCTCGCGACGCTGCTCGGCGCCGGCGTGCCGCTCGCCGACGCCTTCGCCACGCTCGAGCGGACGGCCGGCCATCCGGTGTTCGCGCACGCCACCGCGCACATCGCGGCACGCGTGTTGCGCGGCGCGCGTCTCGCCGATGCGATGCAGTCGGCCGGCTGCTTTCCGGACGACGTCGTCCAGCCGATCGCCGTCGCCGAGGAAACCGGCGCGCTCGATACGATGCTCGCCGACATCGCCGCGCTGTGCGAACGCCAGCTCGACGCGCGTCTCGATGCGCTCGCGGCGCTCGGCGAACCGCTGATCGTGATCGTCCTGGGCGCACTCGTCGGCGGCCTCGTGATCGCGATGTACCTGCCCATCCTTCAGCTCGGCAACGTGGTGTAGCATCGCAACCGATTCTGTCGCCTTTTAAGCCCGAACCTTGAGCCTCATGACGCCCGTGCCCCTGCCCGCCGTTCCCGATTCGCCCGAGCGCACGCTGCTCGCACTGGCGATGCTGCCGCCCGCGCTGCAGTATGCGTTCGCGGTCATCATCGGCCTGTGCGTCGGCAGCTTCCTGAACGTGGTCGTGCACCGGCTGCCCGTGATGATGCAGCGCGCGTGGCAGGCCGAGATCGACGAAGCGACCGGCAACGCGAGCGCCGCGCCCGACGACGGCTATCCGCCGCACTACGATCTGTGGCGCCCGCGCAGCGCATGCCCGCATTGCGGCCACGTGCTGCGCGCCTGGGAAAACATCCCGCTCGTCAGCTATCTGATGCTGCGCGGGCGCTGCCGCCGCTGCGGCCACGCGATCAGCCTCCGCTATCCGCTCGTCGAGCTCGTGTGTGCGCTGCTCGCCGCGGGCTCGCTCGCGGCATTCGGCCCGACCGTCGCCGGGCTTGCCGCGTTTGCGCTGTGTGCGGCGCTGCTCGCGATGAGCGCGATCGACATCCGCACGGGCTACCTGCCCGACTCGATGACGCTGCCGCTGCTCTGGGCCGGGCTCGTGCTGAATCTCGGCGGGACGTTCACGTCGCTGCGCTCGGCCGTGATCGGTGCGATGGCCGGCTACCTGTTCCTGTGGTCGATCTACTGGCTGTTCAAATGGCTGCGCGGCATCGAGGGCATCGGCTTCGGCGACCTGAAGCTGCTGGCCGCACTCGGCGCGTGGATGGGCTGGGCCGCGCTGCCGCAAGTCGTGCTGTTCGCGGCGGTAACGGGCGCCATCGTCGGGCTCGTCGCGACCTGGCGCGGCCGCATGCGCTTCGAGGAGCCGATTCCGTTCGGCCCGTTCCTCGCGGCCGGCGGCGTTGCGACGCTGTTTTTCGGCACGCCGTTCTATTTCGCGCTCGGAGGCTGACATGTTTGCAGTAGGACTCACGGGCGGCATCGGCAGCGGCAAGACGACCGTCGCCGACCTGTTCGGCGCACGCGGCGCGTCGCTGGTCGATACCGACCTGATCGCCCACCGCATCACGGCTCCCGGCGGCCTCGCGATGGCCGCGATCGAACAAGCGTTCGGCCGCGACTTCGTGGCCGCCGACGGCTCGCTCGATCGCGCGAAGATGCGCACGCTGATCTTCAGCGACGACGACGCACGCCGGCGCCTCGAAGCGATCACGCATCCGCTGATCCGTGCGGAAACCGATCGCGAGGCACGCGAAGCGCAGGGCCCGTACGTGATGTTCGTCGTGCCGCTGCTCGTCGAGTCAGGCAACTGGAAAACGCGCAGCGATCGCGTGCTCGTCGTCGACTGCCCGGTCGAAACGCAGATCGCACGCGTGATGCGGCGCAACGGCTTCACGCGCGAGCAGGTCGAGGCGATCATCGCGCGACAGGCGACGCGCGAAGCCCGTCTCGCGGCGGCCGACGACGTGATCGTCAACGACTCGGTTACGCCCGATGCACTCGCCGCGCGGGTCGATGCACTGCACCAACGCTATGTCGCGCTCGCGGCCGCCGCGCACTGAGCATTGCGCGCAATCGTGATGGTGCACGAAATTGGCGCGTTGCTAGGGTAGAGAGTGAGCATTAGAATGTCCTGCATTGTTTCAATCCCTACCCAAGAGGCGAGCGCGCTTGATTCTTTACGAGTATCCGTTCAACGAGCGAATTCGCACGCTGTTGCGCCTCGAAGATCTCTTCGAGCGCTTCGCGTTCTTTTTGGCTCAGGAGGACCCGCGTGAACACCACGTCGCGCTGACGACGCTGTTCGAAATCGCCGAGGTAACGGGCCGCGCGGACCTGAAATCGGATCTGATGAAGGAGCTCGAACGTCAACGCCAGACGCTCGCCCCCTTTCGCGGCAATCCGGGCATCGAGCAGAACGCGCTCGAAGCCGTGCTCGGCGAAATCGAGCAGACGCTGGCCAATCTCGCGCAGATGCAGGGCAAGACCGGCCAGCACCTCGTCGACAACGAATGGCTCGCCAGTATCCGCAGCCGCGCGGTGATTCCCGGCGGCACGTGCAAGTTCGACCTGCCGTCGTACTACGCGTGGCAGCAATGGCCCGCCGAGCAGCGGCGCCAGGACATCGCGAAGTGGATCCTGCCGATGCTGCCGCTGCGCGACGCCGCGTCGATCGTGCTGCGGCTCGCGCGCGAATCGGGCCAGGCGTCGAAGGTGATGGCGATGCAGGGCAGCTACCAGCAGATGCTGTCGGGCCGCACCTACCAGCTGATGCAGGTACGCGTGCCGCCGGAACTGCGCGTCATTCCCGAAGCGAGCGCCAACAAATACATGCTGTGGGTACGGTTCACCATGCAGGACGGCGATGTGCGGCCGCGCGCGGTGGACATCGACGTGCCGTTCCATCTGACACTGTGCAATCTGTAACGGCCGTGTGCCGGTTCAACGCTTTCGTATGACTACCGTCGTGAAATGTCCTTCGTGCGGCGCAGAAGTGCGCTGGACGCCTGAAAACAAGTTCCGTCCCTTCTGTTCGGCCCGCTGCAAGCAGCTCGACCTCGGCGCATGGGCCGCGGAAAAGTACCGGATCGGCGGCGCCTCGGACGAGGGCCCGTCGTCGGAAGAAGACGGCACGGACGGCCGTCGCGACAGCTGAGCGGCGCGTAGCACCGCCCGCCGGCGATATGGCCCGCCTTTCCGGCAGGCCGCCACGGCGTCAGTTCGACGCCGCTTCCTTCTCGAGCAATTCGAGCACCGGCAGCGCCGCCGGCAACAGCGGCGCGACGGCGACCGGCAATTGCTGCCACACGAACGCCTGCCCTTCCTTGCTGTGCGGCTCGCCCGTCCAGCCCGTCACCTTGCAGAAATAAAGCCGCACGTACGCATGCGGATAATCGTGCTCGAGCGTGTGCCAGCGATGGCTGGCCGTGACCTCGATGCCGAGTTCCTCGTGGAGTTCGCGCGCGAGCGCGTCCTCGACGCTTTCGCCGGCCTCCAGCTTGCCGCCCGGGAACTCCCAGTAACCTTCATACGGCTTGCCCTGCAGGCGTTGCGCGAGCAGGTAACTGCCGTCCGGCTGAACCATCACGCCAACCGCGACTTCCGTCACCTTGCGGCCATCCGGTGCGCGCACGGCGCCTTGTGCGAGATCCGCGCTCATGCCTGCTCCTTGCGGCCCGACCAGTCGCGCGCGAACTGCCACGCCACGCGGCCCGAGCGCGAACCGCGCTCGAGCGCCCACACGAGCGCGTCGCCGCGCGCGGTCTCGATCTCCACGTCGGGGCAGCCGAAATGGCGCAGCCAGTGCGCGACGATGTCGAGATAGTCGTCCTGCTTGAACGGATAGAAGCTGACCCACAGGCCGAAGCGCTCCGACAGCGAGATCTTCTCCTCGACGACTTCGCCGGGGTGAATCTCGCCGTCCGGGAGATGCTTGTACGACTCGTTGTCGCTCATGTACTCGGGCAGCAGATGGCGGCGGTTCGACGTCGCGTAGATCAGCACGTTGTCCGACTGCGCGGCGATCGAGCCGTCGAGCGCGACCTTCAGCGCCTTGTAGCCCGATTCGCCGTCCTCGAACGACAGGTCGTCGCAGAACACGATGAACCGCTCGGGACGCTGCGAGATCAGGTCGACGATGTCGCCGAGATCGTGCAGGTCGTCCTTGTCGACTTCGATCAGGCGCAGCCCGTCCTGCGCATACGCGTTCAGGCATGCCTTGATCAGCGACGACTTGCCGGTACCGCGCGCGCCGGTCAGCAGCACGTTGTTGGCCGGCTTGCGCTGCACGAACTGCCGCGTGTTCTGCTCGATCAGCCCTTTCTGGCGATCGATGTTGTGCAGGTCGCCGAGCGTGATCGACGACACGGCCGGCACCGGCTGCAGGTAGCCGCGCCCCTGGCGCTTGCGCCAGCGGAATGCGTGGGCGGCGTTCCAGTCGACGGCCGCCGGCGCGGGCGGCAGCATCCCCTCGAGACGGCCGAGCAGCGCTTCGGCGCGCGTCAGAAACTGTTCAAGCTTGTCCATGTCGTTCGAACGCTCCCGATCAGGAGCGGTAGTCCGCGTTGATGCTCACGTAATCGTGCGACAGGTCGCACGTCCAGATGGTGGCCTGCGCGTCGCCGCGGCCGAGCAGCACGCGGATCGTGATCTCGCTCTGCTTCATCACGCGCTGGCCGTCCTCTTCCTGGTAGGCCGGGTTACGGCCGCCCGCCTTCGCGACGAGCACGTCGTCGAGATAGAGGTCGATCTTGCCGACGTCGAGATCCGCGACGCCCGCATAGCCGATCGCCGCGAGAATCCGGCCGAGGTTGGGGTCGGATGCGTAGAAAGCCGTCTTCACGAGCGGCGAATGGCCGATCGCATAGGCGATCTGGCGGCATTCGGCAACGCTCTTGCCGCCTTCGACCTGCACCGTCATGAATTTCGTCGCGCCTTCGCCGTCGCGCACGATCAGCTGCGACAGCACCTGTGCGACTTCGGTCACCGCGTCGCGCAGTGCCGCATAGGCCGGCGAATCGGTCGACGTGACGGCCGGTAGCGAGCTCTTGCCCGATGCGATCAGGATGAACGAGTCGTTCGTCGACGTATCGCCGTCGATCGTGATGCAGTTGAACGAGCGGTCGGCCACTTCCTTCACGAGCGTGTCGAGCACCGGCTGCGCGACGTTCGCGTCGAATGCGAGGAAGCCGAGCATCGTCGCCATGTTCGGCTTGATCATGCCCGCGCCCTTGCTGATGCCCGTGAGCGTGACCGTGTGGCCGTCGATCGTCACCTGACGCGACGTGGCCTTCGGCAGCGTGTCGGTCGTCATGATCGCCTGCGCGGCATCGAACCAGTTCGCGGCCTTGCGGTTCGCGAGCGCGGCAGGCAGGCCGGCCTTCAGGCGGTCGATCGGCAGCGGCTCGAGGATCACGCCGGTCGAGAACGGCAGCACCTGCGCCGGCTCGATGCCTGCGAGGCGGGCAAGCCCCGTGCAGGTTTCACGGGCGTTCACGAGGCCCGGCTCGCCGGTGCCCGCGTTCGCATTGCCCGTATTCACGACGAGCGCGCGGATGCCCGCGCCGCCCGCGCGCACCTTCGCCAGATGCTCGCGGCAAACCGTGACAGGCGCGGCGCAGAAACGGTTTTCGGTGAACACGCCCGCGACCGTCGCGCCTTCGTCGACGGAGATGACCAGCACGTCCTTGCGATTCGGCTTGCGGATATTCGCTTCCGCCCAGCCGAGCGTGACGCCGGCGACGGGATGCAGTTGGGCGGGATCGATCGACGGAAAATTGACAGCCATGGGGCACACCTGCCGGATGGAAAATGCCGGCATGTGCCGGCATCGATTGGAAGAACCGGCGGCCGCACGCGCGGGCCGCCGCAACTCACGTCAGTCACTCGAAGCTGCAGCGAAGCGGCACGCGTGACGCGCGCCGCCGTCGATCATGACAGCTTCCCGTGACACTGCTTGTACTTCTTGCCGCTGCCGCACGGGCACGGGTCGTTGCGGCCGACCTTCGGCATTTCGCCGCCGGGGCCGCTGTGCGTCATCGCGCTGCCGACCATGTCGGCCGTTGCCGTGGCCGCCGCGGCAGCCGCGACGTTCGCCACCGGCGCACCGGATTCCGCGTAGTCGGCATGCTGGTACTCGACGTTTTCGAGATGACCGGCGCCGCGCTCCTCGATCTGCTCGGCGGCTTCCTCGAGCTGCTCCGGCGACTGGATCTGCACGTTCATCACGACGCGCGTGACTTCCTGCTTGATCGCCTCGAGCATCGCGGCGAACAGTTCGAACGCCTCGCGCTTGTATTCCTGCTTCGGATTCTTCTGCGCATAACCGCGCAGGTGGATGCCCTGGCGCAGGTGGTCGAGTGCCGCGAGGTGTTCGCGCCACAGGCGGTCGACCGTCTGCAGCATCACCGAGCGCTCGAACGCGCTGAACGATTCGCGGCCGACCATCGCGACCTTGCTCTCGTACTGCTCGTCGGCGGCCGTCATCACGGCATCGAGAATTTCCTCGGCCGTGATCGACGACGACTCGTTCACCATTTCCTGGATCGCGAGGTCGAGCTGCCAGTCGTTGCGCAGCGCTTCTTCGAGCTCGGGCACGTCCCACTGCTCTTCGATGCTGCCTTCCGGCACGAACTGGCGGACGACTTCGGTGATCACGCCGTGACGCATTGCCGTGATCGTCTCGGTGATGTCGTGCGCTTCGAGCAGCTCGTTGCGCTGCTGGTAGATCACCTTGCGCTGGTCGTTCGACACGTCGTCGTATTCGAGCAGCTGCTTGCGGATGTCGAAGTTGCGCGCTTCGACCTTGCGCTGCGCCGATTCGATCGACCGCGTGACGATGCCGGCCTCGATCGCCTCGCCTTCCGGCATCTTCAGGCGATCCATGATCGAGCGCACGCGGTCGCCCGCGAAGATGCGCAGCAGCGGATCGTCGAGCGACAGGTAGAAGCGCGACGAGCCCGGATCGCCCTGGCGGCCCGCACGGCCGCGCAGCTGGTTGTCGATCCGGCGCGATTCATGGCGCTCGGTGCCGATGATGTGCAGGCCGCCGGCGGCCTTCACCTGCTCGTGCAGCGTTTCCCACTCGTCGTGCAGCTGCTGGATGCGGCGCGCCTTTTCGTCGGCCGGGATCGCCTCGTCGGCCTCGATGAACGCAGCCTGCTTCTCGGCGTTGCCGCCGAGCACGATGTCGGTACCGCGACCGGCCATGTTGGTCGCGATCGTCACGCGTTTCGGACGGCCGGCTTCCGCGACGATCGCCGCTTCGCGCTCGTGCTGCTTCGCGTTCAGCACTTCGTGCGGCAGCCCTGCTTGCTTCAGCAGGTGCGACAGCAGCTCGGAGTTCTCGATCGACGTCGTGCCGACCAGCACCGGCTGGCCGCGTTCGTAGCAGTCGCGGATGTCGCGGATCACCGCGTCATAGCGCTCCTTGGCCGTCTTGTAGATCTGGTCCTGCTTGTCGATCCGCTTCGGCGGACGGTTGGTCGGGATCACGACCGTCTCGAGACCGTAGATCTCGTTGAATTCGTATGCCTCGGTGTCCGCGGTACCGGTCATGCCGGCCAGCTTTGCGTACATCCGGAAGTAGTTCTGGAACGTGATCGACGCGAGCGTCTGGTTCTCGCTCTGGATCTTCACGTGTTCCTTCGCCTCGACGGCCTGGTGCAGGCCGTCGGACCAGCGGCGGCCGGCCATCAGGCGGCCCGTGAATTCGTCGACGATGACCACTTCGCCGTTCTGCACGACGTAGTGCTGATCCTTGTGGAACAGCGTGTGTGCGCGCAGCGCCGCGTACACGTGGTGCATCAGCGTGATGTTCTGCGGCGCGTACAGGCTCTCGCCCTCGCCGATCAGGCCCCATTCGGCGAGCAGGCGCTCGGCCTTCTCGTGGCCCGATTCCGTCAGGAACACCTGGCGTGCCTTCTCGTCGAGCGTGTAGTCGCCCGGCTTCTCGACACCCGTGCCGTCGGCCTTCTCTTCGCCGATCTGGCGCTCGAGCAGCGGCGGCAGTGCGTTCATCCGCACGTACAGTTCGGTGTGATCCTCGGCCTGGCCCGAAATGATCAGCGGCGTACGCGCCTCGTCGATCAGGATCGAGTCCACTTCGTCGACGACTGCAAAATTCAGTGCCCGCTGCACGCGCGCGTCGGTCTCGTAGACCATGTTGTCGCGCAGGTAGTCGAAGCCGAACTCGTTGTTCGTGCCGTACGTGATGTCCGCCGCGTAGGCCTGCTGCTTCTGGTCATGCTCCATGCCGGACAGGTTGATGCCGACCGACAGACCCAGGAAGTTGTAGAGGCGCGCCATCCATTCGGCGTCACGCTGCGCGAGGTAGTCGTTGACGGTCACGACGTGCACGCCGCGGCCGGCCAGCGCATTCAGGTACACGGGCAGCGTCGCGACGAGCGTCTTGCCCTCGCCGGTGCGCATTTCCGCGATCTTGCCGTAGTGGAGCACCATGCCGCCGATCATCTGCACGTCGAAGTGCCGCATCTTCAGCACGCGACGGCTGGCCTCGCGACAGACCGCGAACGCCTCGGGCAACAGCTTGTCGAGCGACTCGCCGGCCGCGACCCGCTGGCGGAATTCGTCCGTCTTGCCGCGCAACTGGTCGTCCGTCAGCTTCTCGATCTGCGTTTCGAGCGCATTGATCGTCGTGACGGTCTTTTGGTATTGCTTGACGAGCCGCTGGTTGCGGCTGCCAAAAATTTTCTGGAGAAAACCGGTTGTCATCGGATCGGATCCTGCGTCGCAGCACCGGCGCCCGGCGCGTGTTGCGCGCCCCGGCGCCCGAGCCTCGGCGGCTTAGCGAATTAGTGGACTCAAACGGTGAATTTTAGCACGCGGGGAAGCATGCGCCCGTGTCTCGGCGGGACCGGCGCTGCACGGCGAGGGCTGGGCCGGCGGGGCGAAAGCCGCCCGGGCACGGGCCGGCGCGGGTACAATCGGCAGCAACCTCCGCGCGCGTGCGCGCCCGAAGAAAGCCTCGATGAACCGATTTTCCAAGCGTTTCGGCCCGCTCGCCGCCTATCGCCCGCAACCCGTGTCGGAAGTGCTCGGCCGCACCGACGCGTTCACGGCGTTGCGCGCCGGCGTCGAGCAGATCGCGTCGCTGCAGCGCGACCTCGCCGCGCTCCTGCCCGAATACCTCGCGAATCATGTCGAACCGGGCTTCATCAAGGATGGGACCCTGACCCTCTTTGCCGCGCACAATGCACTGGCTGCCCGGTTGCGGCAGGTCGAGCCGCGGCTGCTCGGCGATCTCCAGAAGCGCGGCTGGGCCGTCGCGACGCTGCGCGTACGCGTGCGGCCGAAGGACGCGCCGGAGCCGCCGCACGTGAAGCAGGCGCGGATGACCTCGGTCGGAGCCGCCGCGTTGCGCGATCTCGCCGATCACCTCGAACCGTCGCCGCTGCAGGACGCGCTTGCGCGCATGGCCGCCCGGCACGGCGCGAAGCCGCGTTGACGACACCGGCCGCAGGCGGCGGCCAGCCAACAAAAAAGCGACCCGAGGGTCGCTTTCTTCATCGCTTGCGCTGAACGCCGGTCACGCGAAGGCGGTCTGCGCGTCGAACGCGAAGCCCTTCGGCGCAGCCTGCGGATCGTCGAACGTCACGATCTCGTACGCGTCTTCGTGCGCGAGCAGCTCGCGCAGCAACGCGTTGTTCAGGCCGTGGCCCGACTTGTACGCGGTGTACGACGCCAGCAGCGGATGACCGATCACGTACAGGTCGCCGATCGCGTCGAGCATCTTGTGCTTCACGAATTCGTCGTCGTAGCGCAGCCCGTCGTTGTTCAGGATGCGGTACTCGTCGAGCACGATCGCGTTGTCCATGCTGCCGCCGCGCGCCAGGCCGATCTCGCGCAGCATCTCGGCTTCGTGCGCGAAGCCGAACGTACGCGCACGCGCGATCTCGCGCACGTACGACGTGGTCGCGAAATCGACTTCGAGCTCCTGGCCCGTCTTGTCGACGGCCGGGTGGCGGAAATCGATCGAGAACTTCAGCTTGAAGCCGAAATACGGATCGAGACGCGCGAACTTGTCGCCGTCACGGATTTCGACCGGCTTCTTCACCTTGATGAAGCGCTTCGGCGCGTTCTGCTCCTCGATGCCGGCGGACTGGATCAGGAACACGAACGTGGCCGCGCTGCCGTCCATGATCGGGATTTCCTCGGCCGTCACGTCGACGTACAGGTTGTCGATGCCGAGGCCCGCGCACGCGGACATCAGGTGCTCGACGGTCGACACGCGCACGCCATCCTTCTGCAGCACCGACGCGAGCCGCGTATCGCCGATCGACATCGCCGATGCGGGAATGTCGACCGGCGTGGGCAGGTCGACACGTGAAAAGACGATGCCCGTGCCAGGTGCGGCGGGACGGAGCGTCAACTCGATCTTGTGACCCGAGTGGACACCGATACCCACGGTCTTGACGATGGACTTGATGGTGCGCTGCTTCAACATGGTGTTCTTCGTCTTGATTGAAAACATCAATCAGGAGTTATATTCGATAGGCGGGATTATAGCGTAATTCCCTATTCAACGCTGTTTGAAACTGCGTATCAATCTGTTTCGACAGTTTACCCGCGCCGATACGGGACGGGCCGATGTCCGGAACGGAGGCGTTTCCGGTCATCAGCCCGTGTTACAACTGCCCTGAGGCCGGTGAGCAGCGTTGCCGGCAGGCAACGGCGCACCGCACGATCAGGACGTCAACGTCGCGAGAACACTCGCCGCATCGCTCACTTCGAATTTGCCTGGCGCCTCGACGGCCAGCGTCTTGACCACACCGCCGTCAATCACCATCGCGTAGCGCAGGGAACGAATTCCCATGCCACGCGCGGACAAATCCTGTGTCAGCCCCAGCGCATGAGTGAAAGCCGCGCTGCCGTCCGCCATCATGCGCACCTTGCCCGCGGTGTGCAGATCACGTCCCCATGCGCCCATCACGAATGCGTCGTTGACGGACACGCACCAGATCTCGTCGATACCCGCCGCGCGCAGTTGCTCGGCGTGTTCGACATAGCCCGGTACATGCTGCGCCGAGCAGGTCGGCGTGAACGCGCCCGGCAATCCGAAGATCACCACCCGCTTTCCCGCAACCTGGTCGCGCACGCTGAAGGCGTTCGGCCCCAGCGTGCACCCTTCGCGCGCGTCGTCGATGAACTCGAACAATTGCGCGTCGGGCAGCGCGTCGCCCACTTGAATCATGGCTGGTCCCTCATAGCGATACGGTTTTTCAGCGTGTTGCGGACAGCACGGCCCATCCCGCCCCGCCTGAGCGAAGAGGGCACGTTTCCCGGCCCGGCGTCGCAGCCGACGCGGCCTGTCGTGGTCCGTAGCATCCGTCACGCCGGCGATACCGCGGCAGTTTCGCCGCGGCTTCGCCTGTGTTTGCGTCAGTCAGCCTGCTTGCGCAGGAAAGCCGGGATGTCGTACGTGTCGACACCCTTCTCCTGCAGCGCCTGCACGTGCGATGCCGCGGTTTCGCGCGAATTGCGCCACACTGCCGGCGTATCGAGCGCGCCGTAGTCCGCCGTGCTGACGTGATGAGCCGGTGCATAGCCGTGCGACACCGCGCTGACCGGCTGGTTGTCCGTACCCGTGCGCAGCAGCGTCATCGGTGCCGACTGCTGCTTCTTCGCCGCACGGCCCAGACCCGTTGCCACGACCGTCACGCGCAGCGCATCGCCCATTGCGTCGTCGTACACCGCACCGAAGATCACCGTCGCGTCTTCCGCCGCGTAGCTCTTGATCGTGTTCATCACTTCGCGCGTTTCCGACAGGCGCAGCGAACGGCTCGACGTGATGTTGACCAGCACGCCGCGCGCGCCCGACAGATCGACGCCTTCGAGCAGCGGGCTCGCCACGGCCTGTTCCGCCGCGAGGCGTGCGCGATCGACGCCGGCAACCGTCGCCGTGCCCATCATCGCCTTGCCCTGCTCGCCCATCACCGTCTTCACGTCTTCGAAGTCGACGTTCACGAGGCCGTCGACGTTGATGATTTCCGCGATGCCTGCCACCGCGTTGTTCAACACGTCGTCCGCGCACTGGAAGCACTTGTCCATCTCGGCGTCGTCGCCCATCACGTCGAACAGCTTGTCGTTCAGAACGACGATCAGCGAGTCGACGTGATCCTCCAGTTGCTGCGAGCCTGCTTCAGCGACGCGCATGCGCTTGCCGCCTTCGAACTCGAACGGCTTGCTGACGACACCCACCGTCAGGATGCCCATCTCCTTCGCGATCTGCGCGACCACCGGTGCCGCGCCCGTGCCCGTGCCGCCGCCCATGCCGGCGGTGATGAACACCATGTGCGCGCCGCGCAGTGCGTCGGCGATGCGCTCACGCGCTTCTTCCGCTGCCGCACGCCCCATTTCCGGCTTCGCACCGGCGCCGAGGCCCGTGTTGCCAAGCTGGATCACCGACGATGCACGCGAACGCGACAGCGCTTGAGCGTCCGTGTTCATCACGATGAAGTCGACGCCCTGCACGCCGCGGTTGATCATGTGCTGAACGGCATTGCCGCCAGCGCCGCCAACGCCGACCACCTTGATGATGGTGCCGTTGGTTTCGGTTTCCAGCATTTCGAATTCCATGTTGCCTCCGTCAAGAGAATAACTGCTACTCGGCCGTTATTCGGCAGGAGATCGGGCAACCCCCTGTCGCGCGCCAGCCGCCGGCACCAGCGCGAATTTCGATTCGATTCGTCAGAAGTTGCTCAGGAACCATTCCTTCATCCGCGAGAACACCTGCCCCGCGTTGCCGGACTGCACGGCGACCTTGCGGCCGCGCATGCGCTGGGCACTGCCTTCGACGAGCAGCCCCATCGCCGTCGAGTAGCGCGGATTGCGCACGACGTCGGAGAGGCCGCCTGCATATTCCGGCGCGCCGATGCGCACCGGTTTCAGGAAAATGTCTTCGCCGAGCTCGACCATGCCGGGCATCATCGACGCGCCGCCGGTAATGACCACGCCGGAGCTCAGGAGTTCTTCGTAACCCGACTCGCGCACGACCTGCTGCACGAGCGAGAACAGTTCCTCGACGCGCGGCTCGATCACGGCCGCGAGCGCCTGGCGCGACAGCGTGCGCGGGCCGCGTTCGCCGAGGCCCGGCACTTCGACCATTTCGTCCGGATCGGCGAGCGCCTGCTTCGCGATCCCGTAGCCGACCTTGATGTCTTCCGCATCCGGCGTCGGCGTGCGCAGCGCCATCGCGATGTCGCTCGTGATCTGGTCGCCGGCGATCGGGATCACCGCGGTGTGGCGGATCGCGCCTTCGGCGAAGATCGCGATGTCCGTCGTGCCGCCGCCGATGTCGACCAGCACCACGCCGAGATCCTTCTCGTCTTCGGTCAGCACCGCCAGCGACGACGCGAGCGGCTGCAGGATCAGGTCGTTCACTTCCAGCCCGCAGCGGCGCACGCACTTGACGATGTTCTGCGCGGCGCTCACCGCGCCCGTCACGATGTGCACCTTCACTTCGAGGCGGATCCCGCTCATCCCGATCGGCTCGCGCACGTCTTCCTGGCCGTCGATGATGAATTCCTGCGTGAGGATGTGCAGCACCTGCTGGTCGGTCGGGATGTTGATCGCCTTCGCGGTCTCGATCACGCGCGCGACGTCCGTCTGCGTGACTTCCTTGTCCTTGATCGCGACCATCCCGCTCGAGTTGAAGCTGCGGATGTGGCTGCCCGCGATCCCCGTGAACACGTTGGTGATCTTGCAGTCGGCCATCAGCTCGGCTTCCTCGAGCGCGCGCTGGATCGACTGCACGGTGGCCTCGATGTTGACCACCACACCTTTCTTCAGACCCTTCGACTCGCTCTGGCCGAGACCGATCACCTCGTAGTGACCCTCGCCCTTCAGCTCGGCGACGATGGCCACCACCTTCGACGTGCCGATGTCGAGGGAAACCAGCAGATCCTTGTAGTCTTTGCTCATAAAGTGCTCTTGCGTGTGATCTCTCGTTACTTCTTGCGCTTGTCGGTATCGGTCAGGAACCGCATGCCTGCCGCGCGAATCGCGAATCCGTTCGGATAACGCAGGTCCGCGTACTCGATGTCGTTGCCCCAACGCTCCGTGACGGCCGGCCAGGCGGCAACCAGGCGCTGGCTCCGGTCATGCAGCGTGTCGCTGTTGCGTTCCTTGCCCAGCTCGACCTGCATGCCGTTCGACAGCTTCACCGTCCACGCGTACCGCGCCGACAGCGTCACTTCTTCCGGCGCCGCCTTCAGCGGCGCAAACCATTTCCCGAAGTCGCGATACCGCGTGACGACTTCCTTCGCACTGCCTTCCGGGCCGTCGAACGCCGGCAGCTCCTGCTCCAGCTCGCCCTGGTTCGCGGTGAACAGCTCGCCGTCGACGCTCACCAGCTGATCGCTGCCCCAGGTCCCGAGCGGTTTGTACTCCTCCAGCGTGACAGCCAGCGCATTCGGCCACACCCGGCGCACGCTCGCATGACGCACCCACGGCATCTGCTCGAACGCGGCGCGCGCCGTATCGAGATCGACCGTGAAGAAATTGCCCTTCAGCCGGCCGACCACGCCCGCGCGCACCGTCGGCGAGTTGATGTGCTCGGTATCGCCGTCGATCCGGATTTCCCGCAGCGCGAAAGTCGGGCGCTGGATCAGCCAGTAGCAGCCGGCCGCCGCCAACACGAGCAGCAGCAGCGCATACAGCGCGCTGGCGGCAAGGTTGAGTTGGCGAACGTTGTTCCACATACGTCGTTCCGTTCCTGCGTCAGTCGTTGAGCGTGAGCGACAGCACCTTCACGACCAGCTCCGAATAGCCGATGCCGACCGCGCGCGCGGCCTTCGGCGGCAGCGAGTGGTCGGTCATCCCGGGGGCCGTGTTCACTTCCAGGAAATACGCATTGCCGGCCGCGTCGAGCATGAAATCCGCCCGGCCCCAGTCGGTGCAGCCGAGCACGTCGAACGCGCGGCGCGCGATGCGCTTCAGTTCCGCTTCCTGTTCGGCCGGCAGGCCGCACGGGATCAGGTACTGCGTATCGTCGGCGACGTACTTCGCGTGGTAGTCGTAGAACTCGCCCGCCGGCACGATCTTGATCAGCGGCAGGTCGAGATCGCCGGCGATGCACGCGGTGTATTCGCCGCCGCCTTCGATGCTCTTCTCGACGATCACGATCTTGTCGTGCGTCGCGGCTTCCGCGAGCGCAGCCGGCAGCGCGTCGGCCGTCTTCACCTTCAGCACCGCGACGCTCGAGCCTTCGCTCGCCGGCTTCACGAACAGCGGCAGGCCGAGCTTCGCGACGATGTCGGTCGCGCGCGCGGCCAGGTCGTCGCCGCGCATCACCGTCTCGAACGGCGGCGTCGGCACGCCCGTCTGCTGCCACACGAGCTTCGTGCGGAACTTGTCGAGGCCGAGCGCCGAACCGAGCACGCCGCTGCCCGTGTAGCGGATGCCGTAGAAATCGAGCGCGCCCTGGATCTGGCCGTTCTCGCCGTAGCCGCCGTGCAGCGCGTTGAACGCGCGCACGAAACCTTCGTCCTTCAGCGCCGACAGCGGCCGCTCGGCCGGGTCGAACGGATGCGCATCGACGCCCGCGTCACGCAGGCCCTGCAGCACGAGGCGGCCCGAGGTCAGCGACACCTCGCGCTCGGCGGATTCGCCGCCGAACAACACCGCCACCTTGCCGAAACGTTTCGGATCGATTCCGCTCATGTCAGCCTCCGCCGGGCCGCCCCAAGGAGGCTGACCGCCCCCGCGGGGGGCAGCGAACGAAGTGAGCGTGGGGGTCGTTTCATGTCATGCCTTCTGTTGTGTGTGTTGCACGAGCTTCGCCGGCACGCCGCCGATCGAACCCGCACCCATCGTGATCACCACGTCGCCGTTCTGCGCGACCTTCGCCAATGCGTCCGGCACGTCGTCGACCGTCGCGACGAACACCGGGTCGACCTTGCCCACCGCGCGTAGCGCACGCGACAGCGCGTCGCCGCTGGCCGTCGGAATCGCCGCTTCGCCGGCCGCGTAGACTTCCGTCAGCACCAGCGCATCGACCGTCGACAGCACGTTGACGAAATCGTCGAAGCAATCGCGCGTGCGCGTGTAGCGGTGCGGCTGGAACGCCAGCACGAGGCGGCGGCCCGGGAACGCGCCGCGTGCGGCCGCGATCGTCGCGGCCATCTCGACCGGGTGATGGCCGTAGTCGTCGATCAGCGTGTACTGGCCGCCGTCCGCGGTCGGCACCTCGCCGTAACGCTGGAAGCGCCGGCCGACGCCGTTGAATTCCGCCAGGGCCAGCTGGATCGCGTCGTCCGACACACCGAGATCGGTTGCGATCGCGATCGCCGCAAGCGCGTTCTGCACGTTGTGCAGGCCCGGCATGTTCAGCACGACCGCGAGCGGCGCGCGCCCTTCGCGAATCACCGTGAAGTGCATCCGGCCGTCGCGCGCGTCGATGTCTTCCGCGCGCACCTGCGAGTCCGGCGACAGGCCGTAGCGCACGACCGGCTTCGAGATGAACGGGATGATCTGGCGCACGTTCGGATCGTCGACGCACACGACCGCGCTGCCGTAGAACGGCAGGCGCTGCGTGAATTCGATGAACGCCTGCTTGAGCCGCGCGAAATCGTGGCCGTAGGTATCCATGTGGTCGGCGTCGATGTTCGTGATGACTTCGATCACCGGATACAGGTTCAGGAACGACGCATCCGACTCGTCGGCTTCGGCGACGATGAAGTCGCCCGTGCCGAGCCGCGCATTCGCGCCGGCGCTGATCAGCCGGCCGCCGATCACGAAGGTCGGATCGAGGCCGCCCGCCGCGAGCACGCTCGCGACGAGGCTCGTCGTCGTGGTCTTGCCGTGCGTGCCGGCGATCGCGATCCCCTGCTTCAGGCGCATCAGTTCCGCGAGCATCACCGCGCGCTGCACGATCGGCACGCCCTGGTGGCGCGCGGCGAGCACTTCCGGGTTGTCCGAGCGCACGGCCGTCGACACGACGACCGCGTTCGCGCCTTCGATATTCGCCGCGTCGTGGCCGATCGCGATCCGTGCACCGAGCGCCTGGAGGCGATCGGTCACCGCATTGCGCGACAGGTCCGAGCCGCTGACCTCGTAGCCGAGGTTGACGAGCACTTCGGCGATGCCGCTCATGCCCGCGCCGCCGATCCCGACGAAATGAATGTGTTTGACGATGTGTTTCATTGCAGTGTTTCCAGGTTCGCGCCGGCCGCCTTCGCGCACACGCGCGCGACTTCGTCGGTGGCCTCGGGCTTCGCCAGCGAGCGCGAACGTTCCGCCATGTCCGCGAGCGACGCCCGAGACTGGCCGCGCAGCCAGTCGGCAAGCAGTTCCGCCGACAGGTCGCGTTGTTGCACCAGCACGGCCGCGCCCGCATCGGCGAGGAACGCGGCATTGGTCGTCTGGTGATCGTCGACCGCGTACGGGAACGGCACGAACAGCGCCGCCACGCCCACCGCCGCGATCTCCGACACCGTCATCGCGCCCGACCGGCAGATCACCAGATCCGCCGCCGCATACGCGGCCGCCATGTCGTCGATGAACGGCACGAGCCGCACGTCTTCGCCGGCCGCGAAACCGGCCGCTTCGTAATTCGTCTTCAATGCCTCGATGTGCTTCACGCCGGCCTGGTGCACGACGCGCGGGCGCTCGCCCGGCGTCAGCAGCGCCAGCGCGCGCGGCACGACTTCGTTCAGCGCGGCCGCACCGAGGCTGCCGCCGACGACCAGCACGTTCAGCGGGCCGCTGCGCGACGCATAGCGTGCTTTGGGCGGTTCCGTGCGCGCAAGTTCCGCGCGAATCGGGTTACCCGTCCATTCCGCGTGCGGCAGCGCGCCGGGGAACGCGACGAGCACGCGCTTCGCGAGTTTCGCGAGCACCTTGTTCGTCAGCCCCGCGATCGAATTCTGTTCATGCAGCACGAGCGGGCGCCCCGACAGCGCGGTCATCACGCCCGCCGGGAACGTGATGTAGCCGCCCATCCCGAGCACGACGTCCGGCCGCACGCGGCGCAGCGCGCCGAGGCTCTGCCAGCAGGCGCGCAGCAGGTTGACCGGCAGCGTCAGCTTGGTCTTCAGGCCCTTGCCGCGCAGCCCGCCGAACCGGACGTATTCCATCGGAATGCCGTGCTTCGGCACGAGCGTCGCTTCCATCCCGGCCGGATTGCCGAGCCATACGACGCGCCAGCCCGCCGCTTCCATCCGGTGCGCGACCGCGAGCCCCGGGAACACGTGGCCCCCGGTGCCGCCTGCCATCACCATCAGCGTGCGTTGCGACGCGGTCATACCTTCCCTCCGCGCATCAGCACCCGGTTCTCATAGTCCACCCGCAGCAGCACCGCGAGCGCCACGCAGTTCAGCAAAATTCCCGAGCCGCCGTAGCTCACGAGCGGCAGCGTCAGGCCCTTGGTCGGCAGCAGCCCGAGGTTCACGCCCATGTTGATGAACGTCTGCGCGCCGAACCAGATGCCGATGCCCTTCGCCATCAGGCCCGCGAACGTGCGGTCGAGCGCGAGCGCCTGACGGCCGATCTCGAACGCGCGGCGCACGATCCAGTAGAACAGCAGGATCACGACCAGCACGCCGACGAAGCCGAGTTCCTCGCCGATCACCGCGAGGATGAAGTCGGTATGCGCTTCGGGCAGGTAGTTCAGCTTCTCGACACTGCCGCCGAGGCCGACGCCGAACCACTCGCCGCGACCGAATGCGATCAGCGAGTGCGTGAGCTGGTAGGCCTTGCCCTGCGCGTAGCGCTCGTCCCACGGATCCAGGTACGCGAAGATCCGCTCACGACGCCACGGCGACAGCCACACGAGCATCGTGAACGTGCCGACCGCCGTCGCGACGAGGCCGCCGAACAGCTTGCCGTTCACGCCGCCGAGGAACAGCACGCCCATCGCGATCGCGGCGACCACCATGAACGCACCCATGTCCGGTTCGAGCAGCAGCAGCGCACCGACCAGGCCGACCGCGAATGCCATCGGCAGGAAGCCCTTCGCGAAGCTCTGCATGTATTCCTGCTTGCGCACCGTGTAGTTCGCTGCGTAGATCGTCACCGCGAGCTTCATGATTTCCGACGGCTGCATGTTCGTGATGCCGAGCGGAATCCAGCGGCGCGCACCGTTCACGCCCTTGCCGACGTGCGGGATCAGCACGATCACGAGACCGACGAGCGCGATCAGGAAGAGATGCGGCGCGTACTTGTCCCACGTCGACACCGGCACGCGGAACGCGATCACCGCCCCGATGAACGCGACGGTGAGCGAGATGCAGTGACGCATCAGGAACGCGTAATCGTGATACGACGCGTATTTCGGGGAATCGGGCATCGCGATCGACGCCGAATACACCATCACGACGCCGAGCCCGAGCAGCGCGATCGCGACCCACAACAGCGAGTAGTCGAAGTCGAGCATCCGCGAACGGCTCGGGCGCACGCCGTTGACGACGCTCGCGAGGCCGCCCGTCGCGGCGCGCGTGGCCGATGCGACGCGACCGCCCGCGGCATTGCCGCCGGTGTCGCGCCGGTCGTTGAAACGGGAGACGAGGCGATCGGACCAGCTCATGGCGTCGCTCCTTTGTCGAGGGCGATTTCGTCGACCGCCGCGCGGAACACATCCGCGCGATGGGCGTAGTTCCTGAACATGTCGAGGCTCGCGCATGCGGGCGACAGCAGCACCGCATCGCCCGGCTCCGCGAGGTCCGCCGCCGCGTGCACCGCACCTTCGAGCGTCGCGTGGTCGGCGAGCGGCACGCCGGTTTCGGCGAGCGTATCGCGGATCGCCGGCGCGTCGCGGCCGATCAACATCACCGCGCGGCACCAGCGTGCGACCGGCGCGACCAGCGGCGCGAAATCCTGGCCCTTGCCGTCGCCGCCCGCGATCAGCACGATCTTCTGGGCGAGCCCGTCGAGCGCGGCCACTGTCGCACCGACGTTGGTGCCCTTGCTGTCGTCGACGTAGTCGACGTCGTCGATCGTCGCGATCACTTCGACGCGATGCGCTTCGCCGCGGTATTCGCGCAGCGCGTGCAGCAGCGGTGCTGCCGGCAGGTCGATCGCGCGTGCGAGCGCGAATGCGGCCAGCGCGTTCGCCGCGTTGTGCAGGCCGCGAATCCGCAGCGCGTCGGCCGGCATCAGGCGCTTCTGCGCGATGTCGGGCGTATGCGCATCGCGCTTGCGCCGGCGGGTCGTCGTCACTTCATCCGGCGCGTCGCGATCGACGGCTTCCACCAACCACGCGATGCCGTTGTCGCGCGACAGCCCGTAGTCGCCGTCCTGCACCGGTTCGTTCAGGCCGAACGTGACCGTGCGCGGCGCGTCGGCCGCCCCGGCTGCCGGCGCGAACTTCATCACGGCCGCATCGTCGCGGTTCAGCACGCGCGTGGTCGTCGCGCCGAAGATCCGGCCCTTTGCCTGCGCATACGCGTCGAAGCTGCCGTGCCAATCGAGGTGGTCCTGCGTGATGTTGAGGATCGCGGCCGCGTCGGGCGCGAACGTGCGTGCGGTCTCGAGCTGGAAGCTCGACAGTTCGAGCACCCACACGTCGGGCAGCGCCGTTTCGTCGATCGCGTTCGCGAGCCGGTCGAGCATGGCCGGGCTGATGTTGCCCGCGACCGCGACCTTCCGGCCCGCGCGCTGGCACAGCAGGCCCGTGAGGCTCGTCGTCGTGGTCTTGCCGTTGGTGCCGGTGATCGCGAGCACCTTCGGCTGGTAGCCGCTCGTGCCGAGCGCGCGCAGCGCCTGCGCGAAGAATTCCAGCTCGCCCCACACCGCGATACCGCGCTCGTTCGCGGCCGTGACCAGCGCCGCGAGTGCCGGCTCCAGCGGCGACAGCCCGGGGCTCAGCCCGACGATCTCGATGCCGCCGTCGAGCAGCGCGGGCGTGAACGCGCCGCCGACGAATTCCGCATCGATGCCTTCGGCCTGCAGCGCGGCAAGGTTCGGCGGCGCCTCGCGGGTATCGGCAATACGCAGCCGGCACCCGTGCCTCGCGCACCATCGCGCGATCGCGAGACCCGATTCACCGAGCCCCAGTACGAGCACCATCGGCCGTTGCCGATCTCCAAACATCTCGCCAGACATCCTTGTTACCTTTCCTTTACCGCAGCTTGAGGGTGGTCAGACCGAACAGGCACAGCATCAGCGTGATGATCCAGAAACGCACGACCACCTGCGTTTCCTTCCAGCCGGACAATTCGAAATGGTGATGCAGCGGCGCCATCTTCAGCAGGCGCCGCCCTTCGCCGTAACGCTTCTTCGTGTACTTGAACCACGAAACCTGCAGCATCACCGACAGCGTTTCCGCGACGAAGATGCCGCCCATGATGAACAGCACGATTTCCTGGCGCACGATCACCGCGACCGTGCCGAGCGCGCCGCCCAGCGCCAGCGCGCCAACGTCGCCCATGAACACCTGCGCGGGGTGCGTGTTGTACCAGAGGAACGCGAGCCCTGCCCCGCCCATCGCGGAACAGAAGATCAACAGTTCGCCCGCGCCCGGGATGTGCGGGAACAGCAGGTATTTTGAATACACCGCGCTGCCCATCACGTACGCGAACACACCGAGCGACGCGCCGACCAGCACGACCGGCATGATCACGAGACCGTCGAGGCCGTCCGTCAGGTTCACCGCGTTGCTCGCGCCGACGATCACGAAGTAGGTCAGCACGATGAAGCCCCAGACCCCGAGCGGGTAGCTGATCGACTTCAGGAACGGCAGCATCAGGTCGGCACGCGCCGGCAGCCCCATCGACAGCCCGCTCCGCACCCACGCCATGAACAGGTCGAACACGCGCACGTTGTTCGCCTCGGACACGCTGAACGCGAGGTAGACGGCCGCGAACAGCCCGATCACCGATTGCCAGAAATACTTCTCGCGCGACGACATCCCGCGCGGGTCCTTGTGGACGACCTTGCGGTAGTCGTCGACCCAGCCGATCACGCCGAAACCGAACGTGACGAGCATCACGATCCAGATGAAACGGTTCGTCAGGTCGCCCCACAGCAGCGTCGCGACCGCGATGCCGATCAGGATCAGCACGCCGCCCATCGTCGGCGTGCCGGACTTGACGAGGTGGGTCTGCGGGCCGTCCTTGCGCACGGCCTGCCCGACCTTCATTTGCGTCAGCTTGCGGATCACCCAGGGTCCGCACACGAGCCCGATCCCGAGCGCGGTGATGGTGGCCATCACCGCCCGGAACGTGAGGTACGTGAACAAGCGCAAAAAGCTTGCGTCACCTTGCAGCCATTGCGCCAGCGCCAGCAGCATGCTTCCTTCCTTCTACTCAGTGTGCAGCGGGCGTCGTGCCCGCCGCGGGTTGGTTCGTCAGCGCGTCGACCACGCGCTCCATCTTCATGTACCGCGAGCCCTTCACGAGCACCGTCGCCTGCGCGCCGTAACCGGCCGCGAGCAGCGCCGCCACGAGCGCGCCGACGTCGTCGAAATGGCGAGCGGTTGCGCCATACGCGGCGCACGCATCGCGCGACGCGTCGCCGAGCGCGAACAGCGCATCGATCCCGCGATCGCGCGCATAGGCGCCGATCTCGCGGTGGAACGCCGGCCCTTCGTCGCCGACTTCGCCCATGTCGCCGATCACCAGCACGCGCGGCGCCGGATGCGCGGCGAGCACGTCGATCGCGGCCCGCATCGAATCGGGGTTCGCGTTGTACGTATCGTCGACGACCGTCGCGCCCGCGAGGCTGCCGGCGATCGCCTGCTTCACCTGCAGCCGGCCCTTGACCGGTTCGAACGATTCGAGGCCCTGCCGAATCGCCGGCAGCGCGACGCCGGCGCCCAGCGCGGCGGCCGTCGCGGCCAGCGCGTTGCGTGCGTTGTGCTCGCCGAGCGCGCGCAGCCGTACCGTGACGGCACCTGCCGGCGTGTCGATCGCGAGTTCGCCGCCGTGCAGGCGGCCGATGACCTGCGCGTCGTTCTGCCGTTCGGCGTCGTGCAGCGCGAAATCGAGGATCCGGTTGCCGGTCGACGCGACGCGCCAGATGCCCGCGTACGCATCGTCGGCCGGGAACACCGCGACGCCGTCCGGCGGCAGCGCGTGAATCACGGCCGCGTGTTCGAGCGCGACGGCTTCCACCGTCGCCATGAATTCCTGGTGCTCGCGCTGTGCGTTGTTGACGAGCGCGACCGTCGGCGCCGTGAGGCGCGCGAGGACTTCGGTCTCGCCCGGGTGGTTCATCCCGATCTCGATCACCGCGAGACGATGCTGGGCCGACAGGCGCAGCAGCGTCAGCGGCAGGCCGACGTCGTTGTTCAGGTTGCCTGCCGTTGCGAGCCGCGCGTCGGCGCCGACCGCCGCCGCGAAGATCGACGCGATCATTTCCTTGACGGTCGTCTTGCCGTTGCTGCCCGTCACCGCGACGAGCGGCAGCGGGAATCGCATGCGCCAGCCGTGTGCGAGCGCGCCGAGCGCGGCACGCGTTTCGCTGCCGACGATCGCCGGCAGCGTGACGCCGGCCGGCACGTGCGCGACGAGCGCCGCGGCGGCGCCGCGCGCGGCGACGTCACCGAGGAAGTCGTGCGCGTCGAAGCGTTCGCCTTTCAGCGCGACGAACAGGTCGCCCGGACCGGCCGTGCGGCTGTCCGTCGACACGCGGTCGAACGTGATGCCCGCGTCGCCGTGGACGGTTGCGCCGGGAATCAGGCGGGCGGCTTCGCCGAGACTGAGCATCGTCATTCGCCGCCTCCCTTGCCGTGCGTCGCGCGCGCTGCCAGCGCGAGCCGCGCGTGATCCTGGTCGGAGAATGTACGCTTCTTGCCCATGATTTCCTGCGTGGCCTCGTGGCCCTTGCCGGCCAGCACGACGACATCCTCGCGTGCTGCGCCGCGCACGGCCTGCAGGATCGCGCTCGCGCGATCCTCGATGCGGCGTGCACGATCGGGGGCGGTCATGCCCGCGACAATCTGGTCGATGATGCGCTGCGGATCCTCGCTGCGCGGGTTGTCGCTCGTGACGACGGCCTCGTCGGCGAACCGTTCCGCGATCGCGCCCATCAGCGGGCGCTTCGTCGCATCGCGATCGCCGCCGCAGCCGAACATGCAGACGAGCCGGCCGCCGCGCGCCGTGGCGATCGGACGCAGCGCGTCGAGCGTCTTTTCGAGCGCGTCGGGCGTGTGCGCGTAGTCGATCACGACGAGCGGTTCATCGTTCTGCAGCCGGCCGCCGAGCCGCTGCATCCGGCCGTTGACGGACTCGAGCCGCTCGATCTCGGCGAGCGCGGCGTCGAACGGCACGTCGGCCGCGAGCAGCGAGCCGAGTACGGCCAGCAGGTTGCTGACGTTGAACGTGCCGAGCGTGCCGACTTCCACGTCCGCGTCGCCCCACGACGAACGCAGGCGGAATGCGGTGCCGGTCGCCGTGGCGCGCACGTCGCTCGCGACCAGCTCGCGATCGGCGTCGGGGGCCGGCGCATCGCCGATCCCGTACGCGATCGTGCGCACACGGCCGGCCAGCTTCTCGAGCAGGCGCCGGCCGGCCGCGTCGTCGCGGTTGATCACCGCCGCGCGCAGGCCGCGCCACGCGAACAGCTTCGCCTTCGCGGCTTCGTACGCATCGAACGTGCGGTGATAGTCGAGGTGATCCTGCGTGAGGTTCGTGAATACCGCGATATCGAAGGCCGTGCCGTTCACGCGGCCCTGATGCAGCGCGTGCGACGACACTTCCATTGCCACGGCCTTCGCGCCCGCGTCGCGCAACTTCGCGAGGCTGCGCTGCAGCTGCGGCGCGTCGGGCGTCGTGAAACCGGTCGGCACGAGCTGGCCGGGCATCCCGGTGCCGAGCGTGCCGATCACCGCGCATGGCTGGTGCAGCGCCGTCAGCGCGGCAGCGATCCATTGCGTGCACGACGTCTTGCCGTTCGTGCCCGTGACGCCGACCGCGAGCAGGCTGTCGCTCGGATCGCCGTACCAGCCGCTGGCGATCTCGCCCGCGAGCTGGTCCAGCGCCGGCACCGCGAGCGCGACGGGTACGACCGGCGCGGCGGCCAGCCCTTCCGGCTGATACAGCACGGCGGCCGCACCTTGTGCGACGGCGTCGGCGATGAAGGCGCGGTTGTCTGCCCCGTCGACCGCATACGCGACGAACACGTCGCCAGCCTTGAGGCTGCGCGTGTCGGCATGCAGTTGTGCCGCGGGGGCCACATGCTGACGCAGCCACGCAAGCGCGGCTGCGATCTGCTGATGCGCCGGATGGGAACTGCGGGCGGCGCTCATCGAACAACTCCTGGTGAATTACGCGTCGTGCTGGATACGATCATATGCTTCGCACCGCTGCCCGCGGCCAGCTTTTGCGGCCCCGCTGCAGCCGGCGCTGCCGGCGAATCGTCAGACACGACCAGCTGCTTGATCGGCATGTTCGGCGGGACGTTCAGCGCGCGCATCGTGTCGCCGGCGATCGCCGAGAAGACGGGGCCGGACACCTGGCCGCCGAAGTGGCTGCCGGCGGTCGGCTCGTCGACCGACACCGCGACGACGATGCGCGGATTCGGCATCGGTGCCATCCCGACGAACGACGCGCGGTACTTGCGCGTGTAGCCGTGCCCTTCATGCTTGTACGCGGTACCGCTCTTGCCGCCGACGCGATAGCCCGGCACGGCCGCATCCGGCGACGTGCCGCCCGGCGCGACCACCGTCTCGAGCATCGCGCGCACTTCGCGCGCGGTGGTCGGGTTGAACACCTGCGTGCCCGCGACCGGCTGATTGGGGTCGGTCTTGAAAATGGTCACGGGCATCAGCTCGCCGTCGTGCGCGATCGCCGTGTATGCGCGTGCGAGCTGGAACAGCGATACCGACAGGCCATAGCCGTACGACATCGTCGCCTGCTCGATGCGGCGCCAGCTCTTCCACGGCCGCAGACGGCCGGCCACCGCGCCCGGGAACCCGACCTTCGGCGCCTGGCCGAGGCCGATGCTCGTATACATATTCCACATTTCCTCGGGCCGCATCGTCATCGCGATCTTCGTCGCGCCGATGTTGCTCGACTTCTGGATCACGCCGCCGACCGTCAGCGTGCCGAAACCCGCGTCGTCGGTGATCGGCGCGCCGTCGAGCACGAAATGCCCGTTGCCGGTTTCGACGAGCGTATTCGGCGTCACGCGGTGCAGGTCGAGCGCGAGCGACACCGTGAACGGCTTCATGATCGAGCCCGGCTCGAACACGTCGGTCATGATCCGGTTGCGCAGCTGCTCGCCCGTCATGCGCGAGCGGTCGTTCGGGTTGTACGTCGGGTAGTTGACGAGCGCGAGCACCTCGCCGGTACGCACGTCGACGACCATCGCCGCGCCGGCCTTCGCCTTGAACTTCTCGACGGCGGCCTTCAGGTTCGCGTACGCGATGTACTGGATCTTGCTGTCGATCGACAGGTCGACGTCGGTCCCGTTGTGCGGCGGGACCTGCTCGGCGACATCCTCGACGATGTGCCCCATCCGGTCCTTGATCACGCGACGCACGCCCGACGTGCCGGACAGCATCTTCTGGTCGCCGAGCTCGACGCCTTCCTGCCCTTCGTCCTCGACGTTCGTGAAGCCGATCAGGTGAGCGGTGATCTCGCCTTCCGGATAGAAACGCTTGTATTCGTTGCGCTGGTAGATGCCGGGGATGTCGAGCGCGGCGACCTTGTCCGCGACGTCGAGCGGCACCTGGCGCTTCACGTAGACGAACCCCTTGTCTTCCGACAGCTTCACGCGCAGTTCCTTCGGCGTCATGCCGAGGAGCTTGCCGAGCTGGTTGACCTTGTCGGCGTCGAGATCGTCCGGCACCGCGTCGGGAATCGCCCAGATCGCGCGCACGGGCAGGCTCGTCGCGAGCACGAGCCCGTTACGGTCGAGGATCTTGCCGCGCGTCGCGGGCAGTTCGAGCGTGCGCTGGTAGCGGCTCTCGCCCTGCTTCTGGTAGAACGCGTTGCCGGGCCCCTGGATCCAGAACGCCCGCGCGGCCAGCGCGACGAACGCCATGAACAGCAGGAACACGACGAACTTCGAGCGCCACATCGGCAGGTGCACGCCGAGCACGGGGCTCGACGAGAACTTCACGTTCTGGCGCTTCGGCGACGGCTTCATCGCGCGCCTCCCTTGCCCTTGCCTGCCGTGTCGGCCGAAGCCGGGATCGGCGCGTCGATCGCCTTTGCGGCGCCCGCCGGCAGCGTCAGGTATTGCGTGCGGCCGGTCGAGATCGGCTGCATCTTCAGCGAATCGTTCGCGAGCTGCTCGATGCGCGACGTCTTCGACAGCGCGCTCTGCTGATATTGAAGCTGCGCGTAGTCCTGCTGGAGCTGACGCTCCTGCGACTGCGCGCGCTGCAACTGGATGAAGATCTGCCGCTGCTGGTTCGTCGAGTTGACGACCGACAGCGCGCAACCCATCACGATGATCAGCAGGAAGATATTGAAGCGGCTCATGGCGTGACGCGCTCCGCAATGCGCATCACGGCCGAGCGGGCGCGCGGATTCTCGGCGACTTCCGCGTCACTCGGAAACTGGCGGCTGATGATCTTGAGCGGCGGGCTCGGGAGGTCGACGGCACGGATCGGCAGGCGACGATCGACCGCAGGCGCACTCGCGTGCGCCTGCATGAATCGCTTGACGATCCGGTCCTCGAGTGAATGAAAGCTGATGACCACCAGCCGCCCCCCTTGCTCCAGCAACGACAGTGCCGCGTCTAGTACGACTTGCAGGTCCGCAAGCTCTTGATTGACGTGAATCCGTATAGCCTGAAAGGTGCGGGTTGCCGGATCCTTGCCCTTCTCACGGGTTTTGACGACGTGACCCACGATTTGGGCAAGCTCGCCCGTGGTGTCGAGAGGCCCAAGACGGTCGGACTCTGCCCGGCGAGCAACAAGCGCCTTTGCAATCTGAAAAGCAAACCGTTCTTCCCCATAATCCCGTATCACCTCCGTCAATTCCTGCACCGAAGCCCGCGCGAGCCATTCGGCCGCCGACTCGCCACGCGTCGGATCCATTCGCATGTCCAGCGGACCATCGGCGCGGAAGCTGAAGCCACGCGCCGGATCGTCCACCTGCGGCGAGGACACGCCCAGGTCCAGCAACACACCCGCCACCTTCTCGACGCCGCGCGCCGCAAGCGCGTCGCGCATCGATGCAAAGCTGTCGTGCACGATCGAGAAGCGCGCATCCTCGATGCCCTGGGCCGTCTCGATCGCCCTCGGATCCTTGTCGAACGCGATCAGCCGTCCGCCCGCCGCCAGCCGCGCGAGCACCGCGCGGCTATGACCGCCCCGCCCGAACGTTCCGTCGACGTACACGCCGTCCGGCCGCGTCACGAGCGACTCGACCGCTTCATCCAACAGCACCGTCCGATGCCGCAGTTCATTTCCCATCGCGGGCGTCTCCGTCACCGCAATCAGAACGTGAAATTCTTCAGCGCGTCGGGCATGCCCTGCGCCATCGCTGCCTGCTCCTTCGCGTTGTAGGTTTGCGAATCCCACAGCTCGAAGTGACTACCCATTCCCAACAACATGACTTCCTTTTCCAGTCCGGCTGCCATGCGCAGCTCGGGCGATACAAGAATCCGGCCCGCGCTGTCGAGATCGACATCCATCGCATTGCCGAGAAAAATTCGCCGCCACCAGTGCGCGTCCATCGGCAGCGCAGCGATCTTGGCGCGGAATACTTCCCATTCGGGGCGCGGAAACAGCAACAGGCAGCCGTCCGGGTGCTTGGTCACAGTCACCCGTCCTTCTGCCTGTCCTTGCAGCGCTTCGCGATAGCGAGCCGGCACCGACATCCGCCCTTTCGCATCGAGCGTCAGCGCCGACGCCCCTTGGAACACGTTCCGCTCTCCCGTTCAGGGCACCGAAGCACCCGCTCAATGCTGAGAATTTAGCCCGAATAGCCTGCTAAATCACACAAAAATACACTTTCTCACACTGTCTCCCACTTTAGAGGAAGGGTGTGGCACGGTCAAGGGAGCGGCCCGCTTTTTTGACGAATTTTGTTAGTTAGAACAAGGACTTACGCGCACATGCTCATGCGGCCCCTCATTCCAAAAACCGTTATAAATGAATGAGCTAGTGCAACTTGTGAAGGTGATACGTGAGAAAGACGGCCCAGACAGGCGTGCGGACGGGGCTTTTGGGGGCGGGAAAACGAGGAGTCGGCGGGCGATATCGGGGGCGGCGAACCGGGGCGGGCTCACACCCACCCCGGCGCAAAACTCAGAGATAGTACGCAGTGCTCGTCATGACTTTCGACGCGGCGCGCATCAGCATCCGCGCGGGCAGCGGCAGCTCGATCCCGCCTGCGTCGGTCGCGGCCTTGCCGTGCTTCACCTCGTCGATCCGCATCTGGTCGACGATCGCGCGCGACGCCGCGTCGGTCGCCGGCAGCTCGGACATGTGGCCTTCGAGGTGATTCTCGACCTGCCGCTCCGTCTCGGCCATGAAGCCGAGGCTGACCTTGTCGCCGAGCGTGCCGGCCGCCACGCCGATCGCGAGCGCGCCGGCGTACCACAGCGGGTTCAGCAGGCTCGGGCGCGAATCGAGTTCCTTCAGGCGGTGCGCGGTCCACGCGAGGTGATCCTCCTCCTCGCGCGCAGCCTCCTCGAACATCGCCTTCGCCGACGCCGTGCGCGCGGTGAGCTTCTGCGCCTGGTAGAGCGCCTGCGCACAGACCTCGCCGACATGGTTCACGCGCATCAGGCCGGCGGCATGCGTCCGTTCCGCGGGCGTCAGTTCGACGTCCGGCGCCTTGGCCGGCGCGGGCACCGGCCGGCTCATCCGGCTAATGCCGGTCAGCGATCGCAAGCCGCGATCGAATTCGCTGATCAGTTCATCCAACACGTTCCTGTTCTCCTGGCTGCAGGTGCCGCCGCGAGCGGCAAGGGCACGAGTCCGCTGCGTAACCGACTTGATTATTCAGCGGAAATTGCGGTTAACCCGTGATTTTAACCATTGTTGCATAAAGGAAACATGGCGGCCTTGCGCTACGGCATTTCGCTTTGTGGCAAAAAACGGTTTTGCTACATTACGTCCGACTTCTTGCGAAGTTGATGGGGCCCGTCAACAGAACATAACTATCTGCCCCGCCAAAAAAATTCAGTGATTCTTGGAGATCCGTTAATGAAAAAGTCGCTTCTCGCGCTCGTCGCGCTGGGCGCGTTCGCTGGCGCTGCTCAAGCGCAAAGCAGCGTGACGCTTTACGGCATCATCGATGAAGGCCTGCTGTTCAACAACAACGCAGGCGGCAAGCACCTGTACAGCATGGCGAGCGGCGTGATGCAAGGCAGCCGCTTCGGCCTGCGCGGCACCGAAGACCTCGGTGGCGGCCTGAAGGCGATCTTCACCCTCGAAAACGGTTTCGACGTGAACAGCGGCAAGCTCGGTCAGGGCGGCCTGATGTTCGGTCGCCAGGCTTACGTCGGCCTGTCGAGCCAGTTCGGCACGGTCACGCTCGGTCGTCAGTACGACTCCGTCGTCGACTTCGTCGGCCCGCTCGAGGCAGGCGACCAGTGGGGCGGCTACATCGCCGCTCACCCGGGCGACCTGGACAACTTCAATAACGCCTATCGTGTGAACAACGCGGTCAAGTTCACGAGCCAGAGCTACGGCGGCTTCACGTTCGGCGGCCTGTACAGCTTCGGCGGCCAGGCAGGCCAGTTCTCGAAGAACCAGGTCTGGTCGCTCGGCGCAGGCTACAACAACGGCCCGCTGGTCCTCGGCGTCGGTTACTTGAACGCACGTACGCCGAACCAGTTCGGCGGCATGTTCAACAACGGTTCCGCATCGTCGTCGGTTTCGTCGCCGATCTACGGCGGGTACGCGAACAACGCGAACACGTACCAGGTCATCGGTGCTGGCGGCGCCTACACGTTCGGCGCGGCAACGATCGGCGCGACGTATTCGAACACGAAGTTCAAGGGCTTCTCGGCAGGCCCGTTCGTGAACCAGACCGCGACGTTCAACAACGGCGAAATCAACTTCAAGTACCAGCTGACCCCGGCGCTGATTCTGGGCGCAGCGTACGACTACACGCAAGGCAGCAAGATCGACGGCAACTCGGCAGCCAAGTACCACCAGGGCTCGCTGGGCGTCGACTACTTCCTGTCGAAGCGCACGGACGTCTACGCGATCGGCGTGTATCAACACGCTTCGGGCAACGTGCTCGACGCGAATGGCAACGTCCTGAAGGCAACCGCAGCGATCAACGGTCTCGCGGGTTCGAGCTCGGCCAACCAGGTCGCGGCGCGCGTCGGTATCCGTCACAAGTTCTAATCAGCTTGCCTGGCAAGCCGCAGCATATTGAAGGCGCCTTCGGGCGCCTTTTTCTTTTCCGGTGCGGCGGCAACGCGCGGTCAACGCGCCGGGAATCCGGCTGGCCAATTGCGGCGGTAGCGCCGCCGGTGCACCGTGTGCGCCCGCCGTGTCGGCACATGCGATCGGTCGCCGGTCCGCTGCGGAAAGCGGCGGCTCCCGATCTGCCTCGGCTGCAAATGAAAAAGCCCGGCGTCTGCCGGGCTTGTTCTTCGCTCAACCTCGCGGCGACTTACGCGCGTCCGTCGCGCAGCTCGCGCCGCAGGATCTTGCCGACGTTCGTTTTCGGCAGTTCCGTGCGGAATTCGACCAGCTTCGGCCGCTTGTAGCCGGTGAGCCGCTCCTTGCAGTAGGCCAGGATGTCCTTGTCGGTGAGCGCCGGGTCCTTCTTCACGACGAACAGCTTCACGGCTTCGCCGGAATGCTCGTCCGGTACCCCGACCGCCGCCACCTCGAACACGCCCGGATGCGACGCCACCACGTCCTCGACTTCGTTCGGATACACGTTGAAGCCGGAGACGAGGATCATGTCCTTTTTCCGGTCGACGATCTTCACGTAACCGCGCGCGTCCATCACGCCGACGTCGCCCGTCTTGAAGAAACCGTCCGGGAACATGACCTTCGCGGTCTCGTCCGGCCGGTTCCAGTAGCCGGCCATCACCTGCGGCCCGCGGATGCAGATCTCGCCCGGCTCGCCGAGCGCCACGTCGTTGCCGGCATCGTCGCGGATCGCCACTTCGGTCGACGGCAGCGGCAGGCCGATCGTCCCGCTGTATTCGGTGGCCGTCACCGGGTTGCAGGTCGCCACCGGCGAAGTTTCGGACAGCCCGTATCCCTCGATGATCGCGGTTTGGGTCTTTTCATACCAGCGCTTCGCGACACCTTCCTGGATCGCCATGCCGCCGCCGTTGGCGATCACGAGCTTCGACAGGTCGAGCTGACTGAATTCGGGATGGTTCAGCAGCGCGTTGTACAGCGTGTTGACCGCCGGAATCGTCGAGATCTGATAGCCCTTCAGCTCCTTGATCATGCCGGCGATGTCGCGCGGGTTCGGGATCAGGATGCCCATGCCGCCCGTGCGCATTGTCAGGAAACCGCAGACGGTCAGTGCGAACACGTGATACAGCGGCAGCGCGACGACAGTCACGAACTGTTTCACCTCCGGGTACTTCTCGTGCGCCGGATGGTGCCAGGCGCCGGCCTGCAGCACGTTCGACACGATGTTCCGGTGCAACAGCGTTGCGCCCTTCGCAACGCCGGTCGTCCCGCCGGTGTATTGCAGGAACGCGACGTCGTTCGGGCCGATCGTCTGCGGCTTGAACGCCTGGCGTGCACCTTCCGACAGCGCGGCCTTGAAACGCGTGAACGACGGCAGCTGCCACGCAGGCACCATCTTCTTCACGTTGCGCACCACGTAATTGACGAGCCATCCCTTGATGCCCAGCAGGTCGCCCATCGATGCGACGACGACGTGCTTGATGGCCGTATTGGCGATGACGGACTGCAGCGTCGACGCGAAATTCTCGAGGATGACGATCGCTTCCGCGCCGCTGTCCTTCAACTGGTGCTCGAGTTCGCGCGGCGTATAGAGCGGGTTGACGTTGACGACGGTGTAGCCGGCGCGCAATACCGCGGCAATCGCCACCGGATACTGGAGCACGTTCGGCATCATGATCGCGACGCGCGCGCCGCGCGCCAAGCCACGGGATTGCAGCCATGCGCCGAACTGCCGCGACAGCTTGTCGAGCTCACCGTACGTGATGCCCTTGCCCATGCAGACGAACGCGGTGCGATCGCGATACTGCCGGAAGCTTTCGTCGAGCAGGTCCGGCACGGAAGGATAAGGAGACGCGTCAATTTCGGCTGGAACGCCGGGTGGGTACGATTTCAGCCAAATTTTGTCCATGCCGCGCGTCTCCTCACAGATTTTCGAATGGTCGTGCTAAAACGCATCGTAACGGCCCCCCCGCCCCGAGACAACAGGGTTAGATGTCCACTTCGAACTTCTGGAGACATTCGTCCGATCATAAGGCAACATTCGATCAAATTCGCTCAACTTCCACAAGACAATCGTAAAACGTCGCCGAATTGCCGAGATCGGTCAGCGCCTGGCTCGTCACCTCGTTTGCGTTCCGGCCATCCGGTGACAGTTTCTTCCACCAGATCGATAGCCCGACGACGAGGCCCGCGCGTGCGCGATCGGTAATTCGCGCGAGCGCCTGCATCGATCCGCGATCGTTGAAGATGCGCACCACGTCACCGTCGGCAATGCCGCGCGCCTGCGCGTCGGACGGGTGCATGTCGAGATGCGGCTCGCCTTCCGTCGTGCGCAGGCTGTCGACGTTCACGAACGTGCTGTTCAGGAAGTGACGAGCCGGCGGCGAGATCATCGCGAGCGGATAACGGGCAGCGAGCTCGGGCGCGGCTTCAGCCGATTCGAACGGCGGCAGGTAGTCGGGAACGGGGTCCATGCCCATCTGCTCGAGCCGCGGGCTGTAGAACTCGCACTTGCCTGACGGGGTCCGGAAACCACCGTTCGCGAACGGCGCCTCCGGCAGCTTGAGCTTCAGCCAGCCTTCGCGCTTCAACGTCTCCCAATCGCTGTCGAGTGCCGGGTCGTCCCAGCGGAGCGCCGCGCGCGCGATCTCTTCGTCGCTGTGATACAGCGCCGGCTCGTCGAGCCCCATGCTGCGCGCGATGCCACGGAAAATCTCCGTGTTCGGCCGTGCCTCACCCACCGGCGGAATCGACGGCAGGTTCGCCATCACGTACGTGTGGCCATACGACTTGTGAATATCGAGATGCTCGAGCTGAGTGGTTGCCGGCAACACGATGTCAGCGAAATCGACGGTATCTGTCTTGAAATGTTCGAGAACGACCGTGAACAGGTCCTCGCGAGCAAAACCCGCGGCGACCTTCGAAGAGTCCGGTGCGACCGCTACCGGGTTCGAGTTGTACACGATCACCGCCTCGACCTTCGGCCCGAACGTCGCGTCGCCCGCGTGCAATAGCGCGTCACCGATCGCGTTCATGTTGATGATGCGCGGCAGCTGGTGCGGCCAACCGGGCATCAGGTCCGGACGCAGCAGCGCCGCCTGGTCGACCGGCGCGGATTCCGACGATGAGAGCAACAGCCCGCCGGCCCGATCGCGCCACGCGCCCGTCAGCGCCGGCAGACTTGCAATCGCGCGCACCGCATTGCCGCCACCGCGAACGCGCTGCATGCCGTAGTTGAGGCGGATCGACGCCTTGCGGGTCGCACCGTAGCGACGCGCAAGATCGACCAGCTCCGCCGCATCGACACCGCAAATCTGCGCCACGCGTTCCGGCGGATAGGACATTGCGCGCTCTTTGAGCGCATCGAAGCCAAGCGTATGGTCTGCGATGTAGTCGTGATCGAGCAGGTTTTCGGTCATCAGCACATGCATCATGCCGAGCGCAAATGCGCCGTCGGTACCGGGCTTCAGCGCGATGTGCTGATGGCATTTTTCCGCAGTCAGCGAACGATACGGGTCGATCGCGACGAGACGCGCGCCGCGGCGCTTCGCTTCCTGCGCGCGCGTCCAGAAGTGCAGGCTCGACGCGATCGGATTCGCGCCCCAGATCAGAATCAGCTCGCTTTCCTCGAAATGTTCGAGGTGCATACCGAGACTGCCGCCATACGTGTATCGCAGCCCCGCTGCGCCTGCTGCCGCGCAGATCGTGCGCTCGAGCCGCGATGCGCCGAGCTTGTGGAAGAACCGCTGGGCGATGCCCTCGCCCTGCACGAGCCCCATCGTCCCTGCGTAGCTGTACGGCATGATCGCTTCCGGCGCGCGAGCAGCGATTTCACCGAGACGACGGCCGATCTCGTCGAACGCCTCGTTCCAGCTGATCGGCAGGAAGCGCCCCTCCCCCTTCGCGCCGACGCGTTTGAGCGGTACCGTCAGGCGATCGGGATGGTGCACGCGATCGGCATAGCGGCTGACCTTCGTGCACAGCACGCCTTGCGTCGGCGGGTGGTCGGGATCGCCCGTGACCTTGATCGCCTTGCCGTTCTCGACGGTCACGCGCATCGCGCACGTGTCCGGACAATCGTGCGGGCAGACGGCCCGGGCTACCTGTGTGGCGGCGTTCATCGTTTTGAATGCGGAGAGGGGAATTCGCGAATTTTACGTGGACGCGCCGAATAAAGCGTTCATTTCGTTCGGATCGCGGGTTGCCTGACCGAAGACCGACTGATGACGCGGGGCGCCGTGGAGAACGGGAGGTTGAGCACAGAGCGCGTTTTGATCGACGATGCGCTCAGTAAGCCCGTGAATCGCAACAGATATCAACCAGCAGGAGAAATCGGTACCACGTCTGGTCTTTGGAAGAGTGACGTAGACGACTCCAACGTCGCTTCGCGGCTCCACGCACATTTCTGCCGCGGAAATGCAAG